>JBFHDX010000008.1:0-59188 GCA_041584475.1 Alphaproteobacteria bacterium | reverse complement strand
TGATCCTGTCGCGGACGGCGCGCCAGTCGATGCAGCTCAACCGGATCAGTGCCGGGGCGATCATCATCGCCGGCAGCGGCATGTGCGACGGCGGGCGCATCCGACACCATCTCAAGCACAATATCTGGCGCGGCAGCGCACACCTCGTGATCGTCGGCTACCAGGCGTCAGGGACCCTCGGCCGCGCGCTGGTCGACGGGGCAAGGCACATTCGCCTGTGGGGCGAGACGATCCGGGTCGCGGCGCGCGTCCATACGATCGGCGGCCTGTCGGCGCACGCGGACCAGGCCGGTCTGCTTGCCTGGTACGGCAATTACCGGAACCGACCGCCGGTCGTCCTCGTGCACGGCGAAACCACGCCGCTCGAGCACCTCCGCAGCAGGCTTGTGGAGACCGGCGCGTCATCCGCTCGCGTTGCCGCGCCGGCAGAGCGCCTCGATCTCCGGGCGATAGGCTGACGCCATTTTCGGGCGGCTGTCCGCTATCCGGCCGTCGAAGTCGCTTCTGCGGTTTTGTCAAAACGCCGACGGTCCGCTAGGAATGGTCGGGCGCGTGCCCGCGCCGTGCCCACGCTTCACCATCGATGGCTGACAAGAGCATGAAAAGTTGGACGACCGTTGTCGCACTCGGCGTCGCGCCGCTGCTGGTGTCGGTCGCGGGCGGTGCCGCTGCGCACAGCTTCAAGACGGCATTCATCGCGCCGATGTCCGGCGCGCAAGCCGATATTGGCCGGGACGCCCTCGCGGGGTTCATGTTCGCGACGGCCGAGCGCGACGCGCATCCCGACCAGGAATCCGATGGCCATCTCGGTGGGCTCGATGTCTATGTCCTCGTCGTCGATGCTGCGGCGGACACCGACTTGCTGCTGACGTCCATCGCAGCGCTGGTCGAACGCGAACGGGTCGAGATCGTCGCCGGCGTGTTGACGGCGGAGCTGGAGGCCGTGGTCCGCGACCGGATCGGCGAAACGGGGGCGGTTGCGGTATTCGCCGCACCGGCAACCGATGCCACGACCATGCGGGGCGAACCGTTCGCCGAGGCATTCCAGTCGCGGGTCGGCCGCGCGCCGTCACGACATGCGATGCGGGGCTACGCCGTGGCCCGCATCATCGATCGGCTGGTCCGCAGGCTCGGCGGCGATTTCTCGGACAGGACGGCCGTGATCGAAGCGCTCCGCGCAGCTCGGCCACAGTGAGAGCGAAGGCGACCCCGGCGCGTTGCGTCGCCGAATCGTCACGTCGCCTTGCCGGTCGCCCGGGCGGGGCTGTCGCGTGCAGGCCCCGCGGTCAGCGGCGACGGCGCGGCGGTGCACGCCGTGCCGCAGCAGCATCCGTTTGGGTGGACTGGTCGGCCTTGTGGCGGAAATTGATGCGCGCCTTGGTCAGGTCGTAGGGCGTCAATTCCACCGTGACCCGGTCGCCCGTGAGGATGCGGATCCGGAACTTCTTCATCTTGCCCGAGGAATAGGCAAGGACTTCGTGGCCGTTGTCGAGCGTGACGCGAAATCGGGCATTCGGCAGCACCTCGGTGACCACGCCTTCGGCTTCGATCAATTCTTCCTTGGCCATTCGTTCTCCTTCGATGGTCCGGCGGACATGCTGTGCGCGTCGCAACGCCGCCGTCAATGAAGCAGGGGCGGAGCCGCCAGGCCCCGCCCCCTTCAGCTTCGTGAATCGCTGGCGCGCCGGTCAGGCGAGCTGTAGATCGGTCGCAGCGGTCTTGCCGTTGCGGCCGCGCTCGAGCTCGTAGGAGACCTTCTGGCCCTCGGCCAATCCGTCGAGCCCGGCCCGCTGCACGGCGGTGATATGGACGAAGACGTCGGCGCCGCCCTCGTCGGGCTGAATGAAACCGTAACCCTTCGTAGCGTTGAACCATTTAACGGTGCCAGTGGACATGCATTTTCCTCCTGAATCTGGCATTGCGATCCCGGTCCAAATACCGGGGTGAATCAAACTACTCTGGGAGGAAACAGGCACCTCAGGCGGGCAGTGTTTCAGGCAACCCCATAGCATTCGACAGCCGAATAAATGCTCCTTTTCCGCCGTTTTTGCAAGCGCAATTCGCGAAAACAGCGATTCACCCCGACGGCGCTGGCTCAGCCCCGAAGCCTCCGGACCGCATCGCGAAACGCGTCGGCGAACCCCTCGCGCTCCTGCGCCGTGCCGACGGTGACGCGTATGAACCGGTCGAGCGGGGCGACACCCGGCTTGCGCACGAATACGCCGCGCGCATCGAGCAGCGCCACGATGCGATCCGACTGGTCTCCGTCAGCGAACTCGAACGGCACGAAATTGGTCAGCGACGGCAGCGTTCGAACGCCCAGCGACACGCCGAGTGCCTCGTATTCAGCCCGCCCGTGTGCCACCTCGGCCACGACCGAGGCGGCAAATTCCGGGTCGTCGAGCGATGCCGCCGCGGCGATCTGACTCAACCGGCCGACCCCGAAATGCAGGCGAATCCGGTCGAACGCCTCGACCGTTTCGGTCGCCGCGATGGCGTAGCCGATGCGCAGCCCGGCCATGCCGTGCGCCTTGGAGAAGGTGCGCAAGCGGATCAGTCGCGGGTCGTCCGGCGTCATCGCGACGAGGTCCCCCGGAGGCGCGAACTCGGCATAGGCCTCGTCGAGGACCAGCAGGCAGTTCGCCGGCATGGCCTCGATCAGGTGTTCGATCGTGCCGTGCCCGAGGAAGGTGCCGGTCGGGTTGTCGGGATTGGCCAGGTAGATCAGCTTCGCGCCGGTCGCTTGGGCACGCGCCGCCAGCGCCTCGGCATCGTTCCAGCTATCCGCCCGGTAGGGCACGAATTCAAGTCGCGCGCCATATCCAAGCACGTGATAGTTGAAGGTCGGGTAGGCACCGGCCGAGGTGACGATCGCATTGCCCGGTTCCGCGAAGGCCCGGACGATGAGTCCGAGCAGGCCGTCGATGCCCTCGCCGATGACGAGATGCCCCGGTTTCACGCCGAGGTTCGTCGCGAGTTTTTCTCTTATTTCCCAGTGCTCGGGGTCGCAATACCAGCTGGCGCGGTCGACCTCCGCCGCCAACGCATCGCGGGCCTTGCGCGACATGCCGAACGCACTCTCGTTCGCGCCCAGCCGGTAGCGGAACGGTTCGCCGCGCCGACGTTCCAGCGTCTCCGGTCCGACGAAGGGCGTCATCGGCGGCATGTCGCGCAGGATCTTGGTGAAAGGCGGCGGCATTGGCGGTACTCCCCACCGACGGTTTCCGAGCGTCCGGTTTATCAGCAGCCGTGCCGCCGCGCCAGAGGCGGCTACCGGTGGACGCGGATCACGGCGGCATTCGCGCAAGTCCGAATCTGCATGCACGGCAGGCCGCGAGGCATTCGTCGCTGAATTTGGCGCCGCGGGTCAGGGCCCGGCATCCGACGCCAGCGGCGCCGCCCGGCATGCGTCGACCAAAGCCCGGAACAGCCGCTGCTGGGGCCAGCTGAATACCAGGAATTCCGGGTGCCACTGCACGCCGAACAGAAACTGCCGGTCGTCGGACTCGATGCCCTGCACGATGCCAGATCTCTCCCGCGCGACGGCCCGCAACCCTCTGCCCAGCCGGTCGACGGACTGGTGATGCAGACTGTTGACCCGGCAGCGCGCAATGCCGAGGATCTCGCGGAGCCGGCTTTCCGCCTCGATCTCGACCGTCTTTCGCGGCATCACCGTGCGCATGCGCCGCGCCTCCGGATAGGCGGCGTGAATATCCTCATGCAGCGTTCCGCCCAGCGAAACATTGATCATCTGTGCGCCGCGGCAGATGCCCAGAACCGGTTTGCGATCGGGCAGGGCCGACTCCAGGAGCCCCAGCTCGAGGCGGTCGCGCGCAGGGTCGACGCGCACCTCGAGCGAGATCTCGCCGTCGTACAGATGCGCTTCGATGTCGTCGCCGCCACCGATGACCAGCCCGTCGAGCGAGCGCGGATCGACCGACCGCGCGGGACTCAACCGCACCGGGCGACCGCCGGCACGCCACACGGCGAGCCAGTCGAAGAACCAGGCGATCCGGCTCTTGTAGTCCGAGGTCGTTACGCCGATCACAGGCCGGCGGAAGCTCATCGCTGCAGCAGATCGCGGATGGAGTCGAGCCAGCGCGCCGGCATCGGCTTGGAGGCCCATTCACGGTAGGCCCGGGCCATCGCCTCGAGGCGCTTGGCGTCGGCGGCGAGTCGCTCCACCTCGACCCAGCGGTTCCACTCGACGACGGCGTTCCAGCCCGGCTCCGATACCGATGCGTTCGGCAACCGGTAATGCCACGCCGGTCGCGCCTTGATCAGCGGATCGTCGACCAGCTCGTCGACGGTCTCGGGTGCGAGGTGACGCAGCAGCGGGTAGAGGTCGAGCTCGCGATTGCGGCTCGGGTTCGCGGCGATGTAATCCTCTATGAAGCGGTTCAGATCGGGCCGGTAGTCGGGCGCCACGACCTCGAGCACGTAGTCCGCGGGGAAGCCGCTGGCGTGCGGCAGCAGGCGGCGTGTGAGGTCGATCTGGATGTGCTCGCGCAGCCAGTCGGACATGAGCAGATAGGCCTGGAATTGCTGCACGATGTGCGCGATGTCGAGTTGGGCGAGCTCCACGTTCAGGTGCAGTCCGAAGCCGTAGACCGGGCTCTCCTCGGTGCCCTCCGCACCGAGACGCCGCAGGCCGTCGAACAGCGGTGACAGCGATTCGAGCTCGTTCCACGGGATCGGGGGACAGACGATTTCGTAAGGGACGACCAGGGCAGCCGCCTCGCCGATGATTTCGCGCACCCGCTCGCCGGCCGGCTTTGCCTCGCCCGGCTCACCTTCCTCGTCACCCTCGTCGCGATGCACATACTGCGTATCCAGCTCGACGACGAATTCGCCCCATTCCGTATCCGTGACCTGGTAGCGGTGAACGTCGACCTGATCCACCTTTCCGCTGAAGCAGCGCCGTACCAGTTCCGCGGCATCCGCCCCTTTCACGTTGGCGAATTCGATCTCGACGCCGACCCGGCGGGTCTCGCCGTCTTGCGTCGTGGATTGCGGGGGAGTTTCCGTGGGACCTGCAGCCATCGCACCACGATAGGGTCTTCCGGAGCATCTCCGCAACCGGCGATATTCGTACCGGGACCGAACCGCGGGCGGTCTCTCGGGTATTCCAATGCCGCCGCCGCGTGATCGTCAGCAATGCGCCTTCATCTCGCGCGTCCTCTTGAGCCGACCCGCCGCCCATTGCGCCGCGTCGCGCACCACCGGATCCGGATCGCCCAACAGCGCCTCCACGACCGCAATCTGCGCCGCGTCACCGCTGTTTCCGAGCGCGATCAGCACGTTGCGAACGAAGCGGTTGCGACCGGTGCGCTTGATGGCGGAGCCCGCGAAAAGCGCGCGGAACGCCGCATCGTCGAGCCGTGCGAGGTCGGCGAGGCGCGGCGCCGTCAGCTCTGCGCGCGGCAGCAAGGCGGGCTCCCGCGTCGCGCGGGCGAACTTGTTCCACGGGCAGACCGCGAGGCAGTCGTCGCAGCCGTAGATGCGGTTGCCCATCAGCGGGCGCAGTTCGTCGGGGATCGGTCCCTTGTGCTCGATCGTGAGGTAGGAGATGCAACGACGCGCATCGATCCGGTAGGGCGCCGGAAAGGCCCCGGTCGGGCAGACGTCGAGACAGGCGCGGCACGTCCCGCAATGATCCGTCTCGGCCTCGTCGGGCGGGATTTCCAGCGTCGTGAAGATCTCTCCGAGGAACAGCCAGGAGCCGTGCTCGCGCGACACCAGGTTCGTGTGCTTGCCCTGCCAGCCGAGGCCAGCGCGGGCAGCCGCCGGCTTCTCCATCACCGGCGCCGTGTCGACGAACACCTTGACGCCGCAGTGCCAGGTCTCGCCGATCCAGCGGCCGAACCCCTTCAGCCGCTTCTTGATCACGTCGTGGTAGTCGCGTCCGCGCGCGTAGACCGAAATGGCCCCGCGATCCGGGTGCTCGAGCAGGCCGAGCGGGTCTTCGCCGGGCGCATAGGACAGGCCGAGTGCAATTACACTTTTTGCCTCGGGCCACAGCGATGTTGGGCCACTGCGGCGTTCGGCCTTGTCCGCCATCCAGCCCATGTCACCGTGATAGCCGCGCGCCAGGAATTCGTTCAGATCGTCGCGGATAGCGGTGCTGAGCTCGGCCGGGGCGATCCCGACCGCATCGAAGCCGCGGCGCAGGGCCTCGTCACGGATCGCCGAGCGCGGCCCGTCCATGTCATCCCCGGCCGCGATAGGGTTCGACGCCCTGGTCGGGCAGCCACAGCCCGTCGGGCGGCGGTCCGGACTGCCAGAACACGTCGATCGGCATGCCGCCGCGCGGATACCAGTAGCCGCCGATGCGCAGCCATTGCGGCGCGAGCGTCTCCTGCACGCGTTTGGCGATATCCAGCGTGCAGGCCTCGTGGAACGCGCCGTGATTGCGAAACGCACCGAGATAGAGCTTCAGCGACTTGCTCTCCACGAGCCATTTCTGCGGTACGTAATCGATCACCAGATGCGCGAAATCGGGCTGGCCGGTGACCGGGCATAGCGAGGTGAATTCGGGCGCCGTGAAGCGAACGAGATAGGTCGTGTCGGGGTGCGGATTGGAAACGCGCTCGAGTACTGCCTCGGCCGGCGAGGCCGGAAGCTCCGCCTTGCCGCCCAGCCTGGTCAGCCCCGAATAATCCTCGTCAGTCATCTCCAGCCTCCCCTCGCGACGGGCCTGCGAGCGGGTCCGGGAGCGCGGCGATATCACCGTCCGCCATCGCCGCTTCCAGGGCGGTCGCGTGGTTCTCCAGCTCGCCGACCGCGATCGCCTCGCGCAGCCCCGCCATGAGATCCTGATAATAGTGCAGATTGTGCCATGTCAGCAGCATCGGCCCCAACATCTCGTCGGCGCGGAACAGGTGATGCAAATAGCCCCGGCTGTGGTGCCGGCAGGCCGGGCAGGCGCACGCCTCGTCGAGCGGCCGCGAATCGTGCGCGTGGCGGGCGTTGCGGATGTTGAGGACGCCGTGCCGCGTGAAACCTTGCCCCGTGCGACCCGAGCGCGTCGGCATTACGCAGTCGAACATGTCGATGCCGCGACGCACCGCGCCGACGATGTCGAGCGGGCGGCCGGCGCCCATCAGATAGCGCGGCCGGTCCCGCGGCAAATGCGGTGCCGTGGCGTCGAGCACCCGGAACATCTCGTCCTGCCCCTCGCCGATGGCGAGGCCCCCGACCGCGTAACCGTCGAAGCCGATCGCCGTCAGCGCCTCGACCGATTCGACACGAAGATCGTCGTAGATGCTACCCTGCACGATGCCGAACAGGCCGTAGCCCGGCCGTTCGCGAAACGACTCGCGGCAGCGTGTTGCCCAGCGCATCGACAGCCGCATCGACTCCGCGGCCTCGTCGTGCGTCGCCGGATGGGGCGTGCATTCGTCGAAGCACATGGTGAGGTCCGCGTCGAGCAGGCGCTGGATCTCCATGGATCGCTCCGGCGTGAGTTCGACGCGGCGCCCGTCGATGTGCGAGCGGAAGGTCACGCCCTGCTCGTCGATCTTCCGCAACTCGGCAAGCGACATCACCTGGAAGCCGCCCGAATCGGTCAGGATCGGTCCGGGCCAGCCCATGAAGCGGTGCAGCCCGCCAAGCTGCGCCACCCGCTCCGCCCCCGGGCGCAGCATCAGGTGGTAGGTGTTGCCGAGCACGATCTCGGCGCCGGTCGCGCGTATCGCGTCCGCTGTCATCGCCTTGACCGTCCCGGCCGTGCCGACCGGCATGAAGGCGGGCGTCTCGACGTTGCCGTGCGCGGTATGCAGTCGGCCGCGACGTGCCTGTCCCTCGGTCGCCAGGATCTCGTAGCCGACGCCGGTCAAGCCGCCCTCCGCAGCAACGTCGCATCACCGTAAGAATAGAACCGGTAGCCCGCCGCGATCGCGTGCGCGTAGGCCGCCTTCATCCGGTCGCTGCCGGCGAAGGCGCAGACCAGCATGAACAGCGTCGACCGCGGTAGGTGGAAATTGGTCAGCAGGACATCGACGACGCGGAACCGGTACCCCGGCGTGATGAAGATGTCGGTCTCGCCTGCGAAGGGACGCACGGTTCCGTCCACGTCCGCGGCGCTCTCAAGCAGGCGGAGAACGGTGGAGCCGACCGCGACGATGCGGCCACCGGCTGTGCGCGCCCGATTCACCGCATCCGCGGTCGCTGCGGTGATTTCGCCGTATTCCGCATGCATCCGATGGTCCTGGACATCCTCCACCTTTACCGGAAGAAACGTACCGGCCCCGACATGCAGGGTCAGCGGCTCCGTCGCGACTCCACGCGCGCGGATCGCCGCCATCAGTTCGGGTGTGAAGTGCAGGCCGGCGGTCGGCGCCGCCACCGCGCCCTCGACGGCGGCGAACATCGTCTGGTAATCGGCGCGGTCACGGGAATCGGCGCCGGCGTCACGGCGGATGTAAGGCGGCAGCGGCATCTCCCCATGCACCTCCAGCGCGGCGATCAGGTCCGCACCGGAGCGGTTGAACCGCAACACGACCTCGCCCGCGTCGGCCTTCTCCGTCACCTCGGCGACAAAGCCGTCGGCAAAGACAACGCTGTCCCCGCGGCGCAGTCGCTTGGCCGGACGCGCGAAGGCGCGCCAGCGGTCCGGTGCGTCCTGGCGGTGCAGCGTGACTTCGATGCGGACCTCACCACGCCGGCCCCGGAGCCGCGCCGGCAGCACGCGCGTATCGTTGTAGACCAGCACGTCGCCGGCACGCAGCAGCGACGGCAGGTCGCGAACGGTCAAATCGCGCAGCTCGTCGTCGAGGACGACCAGCAGACGCGCCGCGTCGCGCGGGCTGACAGGCCGTTCCGCGATGCGGTCGGGCGGCAGCTGAAAATCGAACTCGGCCGTCTTCATGGCGGCCGCTATACATGACGGCGCCTGGTTGGGGAAGGGCCGCCTAATCTGCGGCACCCTTGACACCCCGTCGAGCTTGCGGCAAAGAGCGCGCGCCCGAATAAGGGGAGTCTGCATGAGCGAGACCACCGCGCCGGCGCGGCATTCCGGTTGGTTCGTCCTGATCACGGCGCTGTTCGTGACCTGCCTCGTGGTGTCCAACATCACGGCGGTCAAGCTTATCGACGTGGCCGGGCTCGTCTTGCCGGCGGCGGTCATCGTCTTCCCGATCAGCTACATCCTCGGCGACGTTCTGACCGAGGTGTACGGATACGCCCGCG
Organism: Alphaproteobacteria bacterium; assembly: GCA_041584475.1. Lineage (GTDB taxonomy): Bacteria > Pseudomonadota > Alphaproteobacteria > UBA8366 > JADFVY01 > JBFHDX01. Next base: position 49,999 of record JBFHDX010000008.1, on the reverse strand, counting down.
CACGGCAGGTGATCTGGCTGGGCTTCCTTTGCAATCTGTTCGCCGTCATCGCGATTGCTCTCGCCGGTGCGCTGCCTGCCGCCGGTTTCTGGGACGGACAGACGGCGTACGAGGCGATCCTCGGCGCGACGCCGCGCATCCTGACCGCCTCCTTCGTCGCCTATCTCGTGGGCGAGCTGGTCAACGCCTACGTGCTGGCGCGCCTCAAGGTCGCGACCGCGGGCCGCTTCCTGTGGCTGCGCACGATCGGTTCGACGCTCGTCGGGCAGCTGCTCGACTCGGCGATCTTCATCACGATCGCCTTCGCCGGCATCATGCCGGTCGAGATCATGCTCGGCGCGGTGGTGACCCAGTGGCTCGTCAAGTCCGCCTACGAGGCGCTGGCGACGCCGCTGACCTATGCCGCGGTCGGCTTCCTGAAGCGGGTCGAGGACATTGACGTCTACGACCGCGAGCTCCGCTTCCGCCCGTTCGCGATCTCGGAGTGAGCGCCGCGTCGTCGGGCCCCCTGCCGGACCTGCAATCATGGATTGTATCGTCGTCCGCACTGGAAACCGCGGCGCGCCCGCCTAGAATAATCGTTGTTGGCACGTGGCCCCGCTTGGGGCGGTTTGACAAAGGGAGGACCTTATGGAGCCGCGCATTACCCAGGAGATGATTCGGCTTTACGACGAATACACGCATGTGACGCTCGACCGTCGTCGCTTCATGGACCGGTTGACCAAGCTGGCCGGCAGCACGGCCGCCGCCGCGGCCGCCATTCCGCTGCTGCAGGCAAACAGCGCCCGTGCGGCGATGGTCGCCGAGAACGATCCGCGCTTGCGGACCGAGACCGTCGAGATCCCCGGCGGGCAGTCCGGATTTCAGGGCTATCTTGCGGTGCCCGCGAACGCGTCCGGCAAGCTGCCGGCGGTGCTGGTCATTCACGAGAATCGCGGCCTGAACCCGCACATCCAGGACGTCGTGCGTCGCGCGGCACTGGAAGGCTTCGTCGCCCTCGGCCCCGATTTCCTGTCGCCGGTTGGCGGCACACCGCAAGACGAGGACCAGGCGCGCGAGATGATCCGGGCGCTCGACAACGTCGCCACCGTCCGGAATGCCGTCGCGGCGGTCACGCATCTCGACGGCCACGCCGCGAGTACCGGCAAGGTTGGCGCCGTCGGGTTCTGCTGGGGCGGTGCCATGGTCAACCAGACCGCGGTGCATTCGGACCGGCTCGACGCGGGCGTCGCCTTCTACGGGCGCCAGCCGGACAGCGCGGACGTGCCGCGGATCAAGGCACGGATGATGTTGCACTATGCGGGTCTCGACGAGCGAATCAACGCCGGTATCGACGATTACATAGCGGCGCTGAAGGCGGCGGGCGTCGATTATCGCATGCACAAGTACGAGGGCGTGAACCACGCCTTCCACAACGACACGTCGGCGGCGCGCTACGACAAGGCGGCGGCGGAACTCGCCTGGTCGCGCACGATCGCGTTCTTTAAGGAATCGCTCGGCTGACGGGCGATCGGCGGGCCCGGCCGTAAAATTCCCGGCCGGGCCTGGCTCGTTCGTTGTTCAGCCGTGCGCCTCGAGCGCCCGCTCGCCGCGCGCGGGCGGGAACAGGTCGGCGGACTTCGCGCGCTCGACGCGGAGCGGCGCCTGCGCCGGGTCCGCCGCGTACAGGTACCGCGCCACAGGTTCGGGTGTCGCGACGCTCAGCATGCCGCAGATATGATCGATCGAATAGCCGTCCGCGCTGGCCGGCAGCAAGAGCCGTGAAAATGCGCGTGTCGAGTCCTCCGAGACTGCCCGGCGGCCCGCATACCAGAGCGGCAGACCGGTTCGCGCCGCCTCTTCGAAAAGGATGATTTGGCGCGGCTTGTTGACGGTCCATGACATGTCGTCGATGTACCGGCCCGTCGAATCGTAGCCGTCGAGCCGGACGATACCGGTGCCGACCAAGACGCAGCGGAACCGCCGTACGCCCTCGCGCCGGAACAGGAAGAGCCACGGCAGGTCCTTCGGCGGCAGTTCTCGCGGATCGATGGCACGGACCGCCGGCACCCTGCCGTGACGTCGCTTGCCGAGCCAGTACCGATAAAGTGCTCGCTGTCTGCAGTCGGGAATCCTCTCCGCGTAGCTCATCGCCTGACGAACCCCTCCATCCATTCTTCGGCACCCCGCCCGGGGCGATCGTGCCGATACTTTCTTGCGCCACGTTGTGTGACGTTTCACCTCGCCCGTCGTTGCCCTGGCCTATGCGCCGCCGACAGACACGGATTCGGACCAGTCCGAGCCGCGCTGCAGCGATTGTCCGGCACGGTTGTGTCGAAATAACGGCAGCGTGCAAATTGCCGCGATCGGGCCTTGTCGGTGCCGAGGCGTTGCGCGCCCCGCGGTACCCAATGGCGAACATTGCGCAAGGCCGATCAAGCCAGGACCGTCGCCCCCGGGCCTCGGGGTCGGTCCGTACTGCCATGTCCGACCCGCGTCGCGGCTTACCTGCATGGGGGTCGCGATGCACCTCGGGCGCCGCGCCAGCCGGAAGCACGGATCGCATCGGCATATTAGAACATTCTTGTGTGCGCACTGAAACTCGTATTTTTTAGGGGACAGCGCAGCGCGCAACCCGGCGCCGCCGGCCCGTGCCGGGCGTAAGAGAAAGGGAGGATCGTCATGTCGAGACTGGTGCCGCCGCACGGAAACGGGTCATTGAAACCGCTGCTGATACCGGAAACCGAGCGTGGCGAGGAACTCAAGCGCGCCGCGAGCTTGAAGGCGGTGCCGATGTCGAGCCGGGAGGCGTCGGATCTCGTGATGCTCGCGATGGGCGCCTACACGCCCCTCGACGGCTTCATGGGCGAGGCTGACTGGCGTGGCAGCTGTGTCGACATGAGGCTGACCAGCGGAGTGTTCTGGCCGATCCCGATCACCCTTTCGGCGGACCAAGCGCTGGCCGACACGATCGGCATCGAGGAGGAGGTCGCGCTCGTCGACGCGGATTCAGGTTCGATCATGGGCATTCTCGAGGTGACCGAGAAATATCGCGTCGACCGGGAGCTCGAATGCTCGATGGTCTATCACACGACCGATCCCGCACACCCCGGTGTCGCCAAGGTGCTCGAGCAGGGCGCGGTCAACCTGGGTGGCCGCGTGTCGGCGCTGTCCGAGGGGGTGTACCCCGAACAGTACAGGGGGCTGTATCTCAGGCCGGCAGAAACGCGCGCGATTTTCTCGGAGAAGGGCTGGTCCCGCGTCGCCGCTTTCCAGACGCGAAACCCGATGCATCGCAGCCACGAATATCTGGCCAAGATCGCGGTCGAGATCTGTGACGGTGTGCTGATCCACCAGGTGCTGGGCAAGCTGAAGCCAGGCGATATCCCCGCCGACGTCAGGGTCAGGGCGATCGACGCGCTGGTCGAGAACTACTTCGTGCCCGGAACGGCGATCCAGGCGGGCTACCCCATCGAAATGCGCTACGCCGGCCCGCGCGAGGCGTTGTTGCACGCGCTGTTCCGCCAGAATTTCGGCTGCTCAGACCTCGTCGTCGGGCGCGATCACGCCGGCGTCGGCGATTATTACGGGCCGTTCGACGCGCAGCATATCTTCGATACGTTGCCGCAGGGCTCGCTGGAGACGAAGCCGCTGAAGATCGACATTACCTTCTATTGCCACCGCTGCGACGGTATGGCGACGGCGAAGACCTGCCCGCATGGCGATTCCGAGCGGCTGGCGATATCGGGAACGCGGCTGCGCGAGATGTTCGGCAAGCGCGAGCCGGTGCCGCATCAGTTCAGCCGGCCGGAGGTGATCGACGTCCTGCAGGCCTATTATGACAGCCTGACTTGAGGGTGCGCCAGCGGCGGGAGCGACTGAGGCGTCTGCGCGACGACCTCGGCGCCGTGCCGCTTCTTGGGCCGATTGCTCGTCTGGTCGAAGGGCGGCAGCGGAGCCGCTACAGCTCCGTATACTTCTTCGACGTACCGCGCGACTTCTGTACCGGATATTTCCGGGCGTTCAGCTCGATCTTGGCGATTGCCGCCTCCTTGAGGTCGATCCCCGCGCGTTCGCAGACCAGCAACAGATAAAGGAAGACGTCGGCACACTCCTCGGCGAGCCGGGCCCTGAACTCCGTGTCGCCGATGGCCAGCGACTCGACCGTTTCGTCGTCGTGCCATTGCACGAGTTCGAGAATCTCGGCGGACTCGAGTGTCAGCGACAGCATCAGGTTCTTGAGCGAATGGAATTTCTTCCAGTCACGCGCATCGCGAAACTCGATCAGCAATTCGGTCAGTTCTTCCAGTGTCGGGTCCATTGCCGCCCTGTCCTCGCACGCCCCGTTGGCGATCGCCCTGCCATTGCACCGTAGCGGTCGGCGAACATCAACGAATTTCGGCCTCAGGCGGGCGATCCGCCGGATCATCCGAGGCGCACCGGGAAGGGATGCGACAGCCTGAGGGAATTCCTCAAACGAAGGTTTTCGGAGGCCGTGGAATTCGCGCAGCCGGCGGATCGGCGGCTCCCAACCGGCAGCGCCAGGCCGAGGTCGAACCTAGAAATGATATGTCGGCGGACAGGGCGTGTCGGACGGCAGGCGCGGATCGACGCGGCGCGCCGCACGCGGATGCAGCGGCAGCTTGTGCCGGCGGACGAAAGCGCGAATGTCCGCCGGCGTCCAGTCGATCAGGGGATCGACACGGATCAGGCTTCCCTCGACATCGACGCGAAGCCGCGTCTGCGGCGACGGGAAATGATAGACCGCGCTGATCCAGCAATCGTAGTCGACCATCACGTCGTTGAGGTGCACCAGCTCGTGCACGTGCCCCAGCCCGCTCTTGTATTCCGCCCACATTCGTTCGTAGTGGTCCGAGGCGTCGGGTAGCTCCCCCAACTTGCCGCCCTCGGTTTCCTGCGTGTTTGTCAGGCCGAGGAGTTCGACGATCCGCTTGCGGAACGCCTCGCTCTCCTCGAACAGCTCGCCGGGGCGGCAGAACAGGACCGGTGTCGCGGGGTCGATCCCGGCAACCAGTTTGAGCGCGACGAGGCTCGGTGCGCGCAACGAGGCCGTGACGATGCACCGATCCGGGAACCGCTCGGCGATCAGATAACGAAGCAGTTCCTCCGTCGGCAGACCCTCGCATGCCGCGCGAACATCGTCGTACATTGTCATCCGGCATCCCCCGAAGGTCGCCATCTTTGCCCGTCGACGGGCGATTCTCGGGCGAAGTCGACCATCGTTGGGCTGGCGTGTCAACGCCGCGCGCCGGGGCCAAACGTCGCGCCGTCCTACCCGTTGCGATCGGAATGGCCGAGGTCGCGACCCGGCGCGATGCGGTCGCGCAACAGCTGCTTCAGCTCTTTCATTTCGGGGAATCGCCCAGCCGCTTTTCGCGACCATATCGTCTCGTCCCCCAGCCGCACCTCGAAGATCCCCCCGCTGCCGGGCACGAGCGCGACTTCGGTGATTTCGGACTGGAATGTCGTCAGCAACTCCTGCGCGGTCCAGGCGGCGCGGAGCAACCAGCGGCACTGCGTACAATATTCGATCACAATGCGCGCGTTGGGCATCTCCTGTCTCCGGGCCGCAACGCCCCGCCGGCCACACGTGCACCTGCCCGCGTCATGCCTGTCGGGCCGAACAACGAAACGCGGCAGCGGAGTTGTCGGTCCTCCGCTGCCGCGCCTCTGATGTCCGTCCCTGTCCGGCGCGATGCGCTAACGCTGGATGTTGTAACGGTCCATCACCCTGTCCACGGGTATCCGGGTGCGCCGAACGCATCAACGCCCCCGGCGGGCCGGCACGGTTCTGCGTAAACGTGCCACGGTCCGGTTCAACCAACCGACTCGTCGGAAAGTAAAAAACCATCCCACCCGATACCAATGGTACGAGCGATCTCCTTTTGATACAACAGAAAAATGGAAATCGAGGCTGTCCCTGAGATCCAGCACTCCGTTTGCTGCCGCCGCCGTCGGGCGGCGCGGCTCCGGCGGCGCGTTGCGACGGCCGGCGTTCCCGTCTATTGCTGATGGCGGCACGAGTCGGCGCAGGGGCCGACGATCCGTGCTTCCAGGCGGAGGAGCCAGTGTCGCAGTCACGGGCACCGGATCGGGAGTCGACCCGGAGTGTCACGCCCAGATGGCGTAAATGGGCCTCGCTCGCGGCCATGGCCCTGCTCGTTGCCGGCTGTGCCAGCGGTGCCTCCGCCCCCGAACTCGACGAGGCTGAATTGCGGGCGGAGGCCGCTTACCAGAAGCGGCTGGCGATCGAGCAGCTGATCACCGACCAGCAGACGCTGCACAACGCCGCGTTCGCGTTGCTGACCGCGGCCACCGAGTTCTGCGAAGATCGAATAGTACCCCGCTATGGATTCGCCCTGGGCACCCGGCACAGTTTCGGCGGGTCGATGACGGACGCCGCGGCGGCGGTGCTCGGACTCGGCGACGCCCCGCAAATCCTCTCCGTGGTTCGCGATTCGCCTGCCGGGCAGGCGGGACTTCGGCGCGGCGACGTCATCGCCGCCGTCGACGGCCGGCGCATTACCGCGGGTCCGGACGCCGACGAAACCGTCATCGCGGCCCTGCGCGAGTCCGGTTTCCGGCCGGTGACGATGACGCTTGCGGGCGACAACGCTCGAACGATCGCGATCCGTCCGGTCGGCGCCTGCGACATCGACTTCGAGATCGTCCCCGCCGGGAAGGTCAACGCCTACGCCGTCGCCGACACCATCCGCGTCACCCGCGGCATGATGTGGTTCGTACGTGACGAGACCGAACTGGCTCTCGTCGTGTCGCACGAACTCGCACACCACATCCTCGGCCACACGAAACTTCTGACGATCGCGTTCACCGACGCGACGCAACGCGAGACCGACGCCGACTATGTCGGTCTCTACATCATGGCGCGCGCCGGTTACGATATCGCCGACGCCCCGCTCTTCTGGCGGCGCGTCGCGGCTGCCTTCCCGCACCTGATCGATTCGTCGACGAGTCACCCGGTGATGCCCTATCGGTTCGTCGTATTGCGGAAGACGACCGAGGAGATTCGCCGGCGCGAGGCCCACGGGCTGCCGCTGGTTCCCGAACGCGTCGATCTGCTAGGTTTTTCAGCTCACGTCGAATAGACTCCGCGGCGGCGCAATTACCGGGATGGAGAGAATGCGGATCGCGGCAATCGCCACGCTTGCCGGCCTGCTTTTCCTGCAGGTTCCAGCCACGGCGCAGAACACCGTAACCGGCGAATCGGTCGAGCCGCCGCTCGACGAAATCATCGCGCGGTTCTTTCCCGGTTACGTGCCCGTGACGCCCGGCGACCTTAGCGCCGACGTCCGCGCGATCACCGCGCGCGATCCCAACTACAATCATCCCGACCGCTCACCGACCGTGATTCGCGCCGACTTCGACGGCAACGGATTCGCCGATTATGCGGTCCTCGTGCGCGAGCTCGCGTCGAACAGCCCCGACGAGGTGTTCGCCATCCTGATGGGGTACGGCGACGGGCGTTACGCGGCGGCGATGAAGGCCTTTTTCGGGGCACTGATGGGCGAGGTCTATCTCGCCTTCGTCCCGCCGGAGCAGCCCCTGACGACGGTCACCGCTGCCGGCGGCGGGGCCGCCACAATGCTGCTGCCCATGCCGTCCGTCCGGCTCACCTATTACGGCCGGGCGTCCGATGTGTTTTACTGGGACGGCGACCTCGGTCGATTCGAGAGCGTGCCGTTGCAGCGCTGAGGGCAGGCCCGCGACAGCGCGCGGAGAGGGGTGGCCCGGGTTTCCCGCAAACCGGCGATGCCAGAAAAAACAGCCCGTTTCTCCGAAATTTTCCTTGAAATCCAACGTCAGGTCGTCCATATCGCGCGCTCACATCATCTGGGCCATCTGCTGGTTGGGAGTACGGGCCATGAGCAAGACCACCGCACTCGTCCAACTGGGGACGGACTTGGATCGCGATTCAAGCGCCGCCCGAGGGGAAGACGTAACGCGCAGCGTTGTGCCACTGCATTCCGATCGTGGTTCGATCGAAAACCACAAGGATTACTTCGTTGAACGCAACGGCGTTCGTTTCGCGGGCACGCATCTCATCATCGATCTCTGGGATTGCGAGGACGTCGACGACATCGATCACGTCGACGCCACGATCCGCGAATGCGTCGAGGAGGCCGGTGCGACGCTGCTGCACATCCACCTTCATCATTTCACGCCGAACAACGGCGTATCGGGTGTTGCAGTGCTGGCCGAGTCGCATATCAGCATCCACAGCTGGCCGGAATGCGGCTACGCGGCGCTCGATGTCTTCATGTGCGGCGAAGCCGAGCCGCACAGGACGATCGACGTATTGAAGCGCAATTTCAGGCCGAGTCGCGTCGAGGTCACCGAGCATCTTCGGGGCAGCGAATAATGCCGGACTGGTCGGAGGAACTCCTCCACCGGGACTTTCGCATCAAGCTGAAGATCGATCGCGTTCTCTACGACAGCGAGACCGAACACCAGCGGTTGATGCTGTTCGAGAACGCGACCTTCGGCCGCGTCCTGACGCTGGACAGCATCATTCAGACGACCGAGGCGGACGAGTTCATCTATCACGAGATGCTCGCCCACGTACCCGTCCTCGCCCACGGCGCGGCGAAGCGCGTGTTGATCATCGGCGGCGGCGACGGCGGCATGGCCGAGGAAGTGCTCAAGCACCGCTCGGTGGAGCGGGTCACGATGGTCGAAATCGACGCCGACGTCGTGGCGTTCAGCCGCAAGCACCTGCCTTCGATCTGCCGCGGCGCGTTCGATGACCCGCGGCTCGATCTGGTGATCGCCGACGGCGCGAAGTACGCCGCCGAAACAGACGACCGGTTCGACGTCGCAATCATCGACTCGACGGATCCGGTCGGTCCCGGTGAGGCGTTGTTCAGTGAGCGTTTCTACGGCGACGTCAAACGCTGCCTCGACCCGGGCGGTATTATCGCCACCCAGAACGGCGTACCCTTTCTGCAGCCCGACGAGCTGCGCGACACGGTCGCGGCCTTCCGCAAGATGTTCCGCGATGCGAGCTGTTACCTCGCTACCGTTCCGACTTATACCGGCGGGCCGATGGCCTTCGGTTGGGGCACCGACGACCCGGCTCTGAGGCAGATCCCGGTGCGCGAACTGCAGCGGCGCTTCGACGCCGCCGGGATCGACACCCGCTATTATAGCCCTGCCGTGCATGTCGGGGCGTTTGCGCTGCCGCCCTACATCCAGGACATGATCCGGTAATGGCGGGAAGCGGCCGGCGGGACGCGCGATGATCGGCGTCTTCGATTCCGGCCATGGCGGCCTGACGGTGCTGCGGGCGCTCGTCGACCGTCTGCCCGATCGCGACTTCGCCTATCTCGGCGATCACGCGAACGCACCATATGGCGAGCGCGACTCCGAGGATATCTACGGGCTGACCACAAGAAACGTCGAACGGCTGTTCCGCCTGGATTGTCGCCTCGTCATCCTGGCCTGCAATACGGCGGCGGCCGTCGCCTTGCGACGATTGCAGCGGAGCTGGCTCGACGCTGCCTGGCCGGGTCGACGCGTGCTCGGCGTACTCGTACCCGTCGTCGAGGCGATCGTCCGCCAGCCCTGGCACCTCGAGCGACCGCAATCCGGACCCGACGCACCGTCCGAGACGGTGGCCATATTCGCGACGCGCCGCACGGTCGAGAGCCGCGCCTATGTCGGCGAGATCCTGAAGCGCGCCCCCGACGTGTTGATCGTCCAGCAGCCGTGTCCCGGCCTCGTCGATGCCATCGAGGCGGGTGCATCGCAGAGCGAGATAGACGACCTGGTCCAGGGCTACGTCGCCGAGTTGCTGAAGCGGATGCAGGGCGTACTGCCCGATGTCGCGGTTCTGGGCTGCACCCATTACGGCCTCGCCGCGCGGGCCTTCCGGGAAGCGCTGCCGCCCGGCACGACACTGGTGCACCAGCCCGCTCTGGTCGCCGACAGCCTCGCCGATTACCTGTCGCGCCATGCCGAATTCGCGCCCGCCGCTGGCGAAAGGGGCCGGCTCAGATTCCTTACGACCGGCGATGCCCGTCGCGTGACCAGGATTGCCAGCCGGTTCTTCGGAGGACCCGTCGGCTTTTCGGTCGCGCCGAAGCGCTAGTGCATCATCCAGCTACGTGGAATCCGCACCGGCCCGCTCTCGCACCCGGCCAGCCGACGGTATCGTACGCTTGGGGTGGGCGGGCCGGCTGGAGCGAACGAATCGGATCATTCGCTAGTCGAACTCCTTCGCCGCGTCGACCAGCCAGTCCCACAGATAGCGCGCGTAGCTGCACAGCACGTAGACATCGTAGGTCGGCACGTCGTCGCGCTGGTGGATCAGCACGTCCGCCTTGGCGAGCAGGGACTGCGCGCACTGTCCCGGGCCGAAGACCCGCGGATGCAGGTCGAGCGGGCAACCCTTGGCGAGCACGTCGCGGGCGTGCGCGCCGTGGATGCGGATCGTCGTCCGTGCGTCCGACGTGTCGACCACCGAAACGTGCCGGCCGGCAAGCGCCTCCAGCAATGCCGCCTCGACGGTCGTTTGTTCGCCGGGCGGCGTAACGATCAAGCATTCGTCAGGGCCCAGCCAAAGCAACGCGTTGCGCCCCGCCGTTGCGACGGTGTTGGCGGCTGGTGGTGCCGCGCCGACCGCTGTCTTGACCGCTTCGGCAAACGCCGTGTCGCTCGGGTCGCCGCGCAGGTTGAGCTTGCCGAGATGCGGGTGCTCGACCATGACGACGGTGCCGCGGCCGGCGCCGGGACGTCCCTCCAGCGGGCTGCACTCCAAGGCGCCGCTCGCAACCGGCGTGGGCGCGGCCGCCGGTTCTTTCGCGATCGGCGCCGCCGCGGCGGGCATGGCAGCAGCCTTCGTCCGCTCGGAGCGGCTAGCGGTCTTTGCCTTGCCTGCTCCCTTGGATTTCGGCTTGCTAGCCCCCTTGGATCCCGTGCGGGCGGATTTCGGCGTCTTCCTGCCGGCCACGCCGCGGCCCCCCTTGCTGTCAGCCACGGGCGCGCACTCCCTGCCTGTCGTAGAACACCGGTTCGGTGACGGTGACCTTGGCCGCCCGACCGCCGTCGAGCCGCGGCACCCACAACTGCTCGCCGAGCCGCTCGCGGCCGCGTTTCACCAGCGCCAGCGCGATCGACCGGCCCACGTTCGGGCTGTAGTACGCCGACGTGACGTGGCCGATCATCTTCATCGGCGGGCGCGGCCTGACCTGCTCGACGATCTGCGCCCCCTCGACGAGAACCTGATGCGGGTCCTCCGTGAACAGCCCGACAAGCTGTTTGCGGTCGGTGCGCGACGTGTCCTCGCGCGCGAACGACCGTCGCCCGATGAAATCACCCTTCGACCGCGACACGATCCAGTCCATGCCGAGATCCATGGGCGTGACCGTACCATCCGTATCCTGGCCGACGATGACGAAGCCCTTTTCGGCGCGCAGCACGTGCATCGCTTCGGTCCCGTATGGCGTCATCCCGTAGCGCTGGCCGGCCTGCCACAGCGCATCCCACAAAGCCAGGCCATGGCGCCGCGGCACGTTGACCTCGAAGCTCAACTCGCCCGTGAAGCCGATGCGGAACACCCGGGCCGGGATGCCGGCGACGGGGAACTCCCGCATCGTCATGAACGGGAAGTCGCGCGGGCTCAGCTTGTCGTAATCGGTCAGCGCCCCCAGGACGTGCCGCGCATACGGCCCGCTCACCGACACCGTCGCCCACTGCTCGGTGACCGACGTGCAATAGACCTCGAGGTCGGTCCATTCGGTCTGCAGCCACTCCTCGAGCCAGGTGAGGACGTTGGCCGCGCCGCCCGTGGTCGTCGTCATCAGGAAGCGGTTCTCGGCAAGGCGAGTCGTCACGCCGTCGTCGAACACCATGCCGTCCTCGTGCAGCATCAGCCCGTAGCGGCAGCTGCCGACCGGAAGTTTCAGCCACGCATTGGTATAGATCAGGTTCAGGAAGCGCGCTGCGTCCGGTCCCTGGATGTCGATCTTGCCGAGCGTCGAGGCGTCGAGCATGACGACGCTGTTGCGGGCGGCGGCGACTTCGCGGTTCACCGCGTCGTGCATCGATTCCCCCGGCCGCGGGTAGTACCACGGACGCTTCCACTGGCCGACATCCTCGAACCTGGCACCGTGTTCGACGTGCCAGTCGTGCATCGCCGTGACGCGCGCCGGATCCATCAACCGGCCGACGTTGCGCCCGGCAATCGCGCCGAACGAGACCGGCGTGTAGGGCGGGCGGAAGGTCGTCGTGCCCACCTCGCCGATGGTGCTGCCCTGCAGCTCGGCAAGCAGCGCCAGCGCCGTCACGTTGGAGGTCTTGCCCTGGTCGGTGCCCATGCCCGTCGTCGTGTAGCGCTTGAGATGCTCGACCGAGACGTAGCCCTCGCGATGCGCCAGATGCACGTCGGCGGCGGTGACGTCGTTCTGGAAATCGACGAACTGCTTGCCGGCGCGGCCGATCGCGCGGCGGGACGGCACGAGCCAGACGGGTTGCAGCGCCGCCGACTCCACGTCGCGTGTCTTCGGGACCGCTGTCTTGCCGCCTTCGTCGAAGCCGGCGTCGCGCGCCGCCGCAAGACCCGCAGCGATCCCCTCCTCGAGGCAGCCGGCGAGCGTCATCGTGCCGTTGCAGGCGCCGGCGGAGCGTTCTGCGGCGAACGACGCGCCGGGAACGAAGGTCGCGAGCGCGTCGTCGAAGCGGAGCTTCCCGCGCGATTGGCTGAACAGATGGACCGTCGGGTTCCAGCCACCGGAGACGGCGAGGAGGTCGCACGCCATCGACCGTGACGTGCCGGAAGCCTTTATGCCCTCGTCCCCGAGGCCGCGGACGGTGATGCCGCTGACCCGCTTGCCGCCGCTGACGCGCGTCACGGCGAAACCGTCCAGAACCTCGATGTCTTCGCCGACCGCGGCGTCGACGAGCGTGCCCGCCGGCTCCCTGCGCAGGTCGACGACCGTGACGTCGGCGCCGGCACGCTTGAGGTCGACGGCCGTGCCGTACGCACTGTCGTTGTTGGTGAAGACCACGGCCCGCCGTCCCGGCAGTACGCCGTACCGGTTGACGTAGCTGCGAACCGCCCCGGCCAGCATGACGCCCGGCCGATCGTTGTTGGGGAAGGCCAGCGGCCGCTCGATCGCGCCGGTCGCCAGCACGACCTGTTTCGCCCGCACCTGCCAGAAGCGCTGCCGCGGCATGGTGGCGGGCGGGTCCGCGAGGTGATCGGTGACGCGCTCGATACAGGTGAGGAAATTGTGATCGTAGTAGCCCGCAACGGTGGTACGCGAGAGCACCGTGACCTCCGGCATGGCGGCAAGCTGCGCGACGGTACCGGCCGCCCACTCCGCCGCCGGCATGCCGTCGATCTCCGCCGTGTCCGACAACAGCCAGCCACCGGGCTCCGCCTGTTCATCGGCGATGATCACGCGGGCGCCGCTGCGCCCGGCTGCCAGCGCCGCCATCAGGCCGGCGGGGCCGCCCCCGGCGACAAGCACGTCGCACCAGGCAAAGCGGCTGTCGTAGTGGTCGGGGTCGGGCGCCGCGGGGGCCCGGCCGAGCCCGGCCGCGTTGCGGATGAAGCGCTCGTAGGTCAGCCACAGGCTCGCCGGCCACATGAAGGTCTTGTAGTAGAATCCCGACGGCAGGAAGCGCGACAGCAGATTGTTCACCGCCCCGACGTCGAACTGCAGCGACGGCCAGCGGTTCTGGCTTTCCGCGATCAGCCCCTCCAACAGCTCGATCTGCGGCGCCCGCATATTCGGCTCGCTGCGCGTACCCTCGCGCAGCTGCACGAGCGCGTTCGGCTCCTCCGCGCCGGCCGACAGGATGCCGCGCGGCCGATGGTATTTGAAGCTGCGCGCGACGAGATGGACATTGTTCGCGAGCAGCGCCGAGGCCAGCGTGTCGCCCGCATAGCCCTCGTAATGCGTTCCGTCGAAGCGGAACGAGAGCGGCTGCTCGCGGTCGATGCGGCCGCCCTCGGCGAGGCGGTTGCGCTGGGTCACGGCGTCACCTTCGGTGCCTTCTCGCCGACCCGGTAAGTGGCGAGAATGCGGTCGCTGACGGTATCGCGCGCGACGTTGAACCAGCGGCGGCAGCCGTGATTGTGGACCCAGCGCTCGTAATGCACGCCCTTCGGATTGGTCCGGTTGAAGACGTAATCGGCCCACTCCGCGTCCGAGATCGCGTCGGGATCGACCGGTCGAGCGATATGCGCCTCGCCGTGGCAATGGAACTCGATCTGCTGGCGCGGCCCGCACCACGGACACTCGATCAGGAACATCGCTCGGCCTCCTCTGCCAACGCTCGCGTCCTGCTAGTGCGCCACGGCCGCGGCGCCGGCTTCGTCGATCAGGTGGCCGGTGCGGAAGCGGTCGAGCGAGAACGGGGCGGCGAGACGGTGCGGCTCGCCCTTGGCGAGTGTGGCGGCGAACACGTGCGCCGAACCCGGCGTCGCCTTGAAGCCTCCCGTGCCCCAGCCGCAGTTGAAGAACAGGCCCTCCACCGGTGTCGCGCCGATGATCGGGCTGCGGTCCGGGGTCACGTCGACGATGCCGCCCCACTGACGCATCAGCTTGAGGCGCGAGACCATCGGGATGAGCTCGCACAGCGCGCCCATGATGCCCTCGATGATGTCGAAGCTGCCGCGCTGGGCGTACGAGACGTACAGGTCGGAGCCGGCGCCGATGACCAGCTCACCCTTGTCGGACTGGCTGACATAGACGTGCACCGCGCTCGACATGATCACGCAGTCGAGGACGGGCTTGACCGGGTCGGATACCAGCGCCTGCAGCGGGTTGCTCTCGATCGGCATGCGGAAGCCGGCCATGTCGGCCAGCACCGACGAATGTCCGGCGACTACGACGCCGACCTTGCGCGTCTTGATGCGACCACGCGTCGTCTCGACGCCCTCGATGCGGCCGTTGCGGATGTCGAGGCCGGTGACCGCGCAGTTCTGGATGATGTCGACGCCGCGCGCATCGGCGCCGCGTGCGTAGCCCCAGGCGACGGCGTCATGGCGTGCCGTGCCGCCGCGGCGCTGCATCGATGCGCCCATGATGGGGTAGCGCGAGGTCTGGGACACGTTCAGGATCGGCGCCTCCGCCTTAACCTGCTGCGCGTTGAGGATTTCCGAGTCGATGCCGTTGAGCCGGATCGCGTGGACGCGCCGGTTGAGTTCGCGCCAGTCGTGCAAATTGTGCGCCAGGTTCATCACGCCGCGCTGGCTGAACATGACGTTGAAGTTCAGCTCCTGCGACAGCCCTTCCCAGAGCTTCAGAGCATGTTCGTAAAGGGCGGCGCTCTCGTCCCACAAATAGTTGGAGCGAACGATCGACGTGTTGCGCCCGGTGTTGCCGCCGCCGAGCCAGCCCTTCTCGAGCACGGCGACGTTGCTGACGCCGAATTCGCGCGCGAGGTAATAGGCGGTGCCGAGCCCGTGCCCGCCGCCGCCGATGATGACGATATCGTAGTCGGGCTTCGGCTCCGGGCTGCGCCAGGCGCGCTGCCAGTTCCGGTGGTAGCTCAACCCGTTACGGATGAGGCTGAATATCGAATATTTGGCCATTCCCCGAGGTCCCCTCCGCAGGCGCCAGCGTAGCCAATGCCGGTGACGGCGCGCAAGGCGGCCTTTCGACGCGGCTTAGGCCCGCCTGCGGGTCCGCTCAACCCTGTCAGCGACGGATACTCATGCGTGGGCGACGCCTGGGTCTTCCGGCGGCCGCCGGAAAAGCGTAGATTATCAGAAGCATGGCTCGCCGCGCGTCGGAGAGGAGGCCGCTGAATGGCGGGGCAGGGGATGGCGATGTTCAAGAAAGTCAGCGATGGCCGGCCCGACCGGGTGTCCTTCCTGCTCGTCCCGAATTTCTCGATGGCGGCGTTCACGGCGACCATCGAGCCCCTGCGGCTCGCCAACTACACGGTCAACCGGACCCTCTACGAGTGGGAGATCCTCAGTCGCGATGGCGCCGCGGTGACCGCGAGCAACGGCGTCCGCGTGCTGGCCGACCGCGGCGTCGCCGAGGTGCCGCATCTCGACAACGTCGTCGTCTGCAGCGGCATCGGCGGCCACGCCTACAACGATACGGTGCTGTTCGGCTGGCTGCGGCGCTGGGCGCGGGAGGGCGCCCATGTCGGGGCGGTCTGCACGGGTGCCCACATACTCGCCCAGGCGGGGTTGCTGAACGGCTACCGCTGCACCGTGCACTGGGAGAACCTCGAGAGCTTCCGCGAGCAGTTCCCCGACCTCGACGTCCGCCCCGAGCTGTTCGAAATCGATCGCGACCGTTTCACCTGCGCCGGCGGTTTCGCCGCCAGCGACATGGTGCTGACCGAGATCGGCCGTCGCCACGGCGGCGAGGTTGCGGCCGCGGTCAGCGAGCAGTTCATGCACGAGCGCATCCGCGAGGGTCACGACAATCAGCGCCTGCCACTGCAGGCGCGCTTGCGCATCAGCCATCCCAGACTGATCCAGGCGATTGCCGAGATGGAACGCAATGTCGAGGAGGCGCTGACGCGCGAGGAGATCGCCGAGCGGGTCGGTCTGTCGCGGCGGCAGCTGGAGCGGCTGTTCCGGCGCTATCTAGCGACCAGCCCCGCGCGTTACTATCTGCGGCTGCGTCTCGAGCGCGCACGGCTGCTGCTGTCGCAGACGACGATGCCGGTGACGGAGATCGCCTTCGCCTGCGGTTTCACGTCGGCGTCGCATTTTTCGAAATGCTATCGCGACATGTTCGGTCACACGCCGCGCGACGAACGCCGGGGTGGTGCCGATACCGGCGGTACAGCCGAATCCGAGGCGGCGACGCTCGCGCATTGACGCGCACGGCGCGTCCGCGGCGTGCGAACCCCGTGACGCGGAAGCCCGGCGGTGAGCAGCCGGAAATCGAGGTCACCGTTCACTGCCTGCTGGAAGGAACACGGCATTGATAGGGCTGCTTCTTGCTGCGGTGTTCTCCTCTCTCCTCGCGGGGCCCGTTGCGGCGACGGATGCCGGGGCAGGATGCGCCGCCTTCCTGCGGGCCGATTACGCGCAGGCGCGAAGCATCCTGCGTCCGCTCGCCGCGGTCTGCGACGCGCAAGCGCAGTACTGGCTCGGTGTGATGTACGCGCACGGTCGCGGTTATGCGGCGGATTGCGGCGAGGCGATCCGCTGGTACGAGAAAGCGGCGCGCCGGGCGCGCACGCTTCCGCCGGCGAGGTGACGGTCGTGGACGGCGAACGTATTCCGACGGATCTGTGGGTGCGCGCGCATCTGCGGCGCCTCTCCGCCGCCGCCGTGCCGGCCGCCATCGTGCGCCGCGGCGATCCGCATGGCGGCATGGTGATTCTCAAAGTCAACCGGCTCGAGCTCGGCTGTCGCGTGCTCGTCCAGACGCGGGACCTCGATGGCGTGTTGTGCTGGCTGCCGGCGCTCGACGGCAAGCTCGTCCCCGAAGCGGATGCCGACGATTACATCGCGCGCCAGACCGCGCGCGACCCCGATCTGTGGGTGGTCGAGGTCGAGGCGCGCAACGGCGTGCACGGCTTCGAGGGCGCGGAGCTGTGATTCCCTACGCTGCGGTGGCGCCGCCGTCGACCGGCAGGGCAACGCCGGTCAGGAAGCCGGCGGCATCGGACGCAAGGTAAAGCACGGCCTGCGCCACGTCCTCCGGCGTGCCGACGCGGCCGGCCGGGATCGTCTCGCCGAGCCGGGCGAGCGCCTGCTCGCGGCCCTCGCCGAGCGCCGCGATCTCGGCCTCCAGCATCGGCGTGAGCACGTCGGTGGGACATACGGCGTTGACGCGTATGCCCTCGCGCGCATGGTCCAGCGCCATCGCCCGGGTCATCTGCAGCAGCGCCCCCTTCGATGCGCAGTAGGCGACCGCCTCGCGGCCACCGACGAGCGCCCAGTCCGAGGCGACGTTGACAATGGCGCCGGCGCCCTGTTTGCGCATGACCGGTACGACCGCCCGGCTGAGGCGGAACGGGGCGTCCAGATTGACCGCCATGAGGCCGCGCCACATCGCGTCCGTGGTCGCTTCGGCCGTCGCGCGGTGGATGATTCCGGCATTGTTGACGAGCACGTCGAGACGCCCGAACGCGTCGAGCGTAGCATCGACGAGCTGCTGGCCGGCGTCGGCTTCCGCCAGGTCGGCTGCCACGAAGACGCCGCGCCCGCCGCCCGCGGAGATGTCGGCGACAACCGGCTCCGCACGTCCGGGGTCGCGGCCGGACAGCAGCACGTCCGCCCCGGTCCTGCCGAAGGCGCGGGCGATCGCGGCACCGATTCCTGATGTCGCGCCGGTGACGAGCACCGCCTTTCCGCGGAACGTCATGTCGTGCCTCCATCTTGCCGACGTCGTGTCATCCTGACCAAGATCGCCGCCGCTGCAAAGGGGCTCTGGACACAGCAATCCCGTCCCGCTGGCCCTATCGGGATGGGCCAGCGCGGTGCTAGAGTCCCGCCTCGCCGATTTCCGCCGGCCCGCAGCGCGGTGCCGCACCCCTGCCGGGGTGCCGCCGCGAGGAGTCGCGCTAGAAAGGATCGGGGAGCCGCGCTGCCGGCGCGGTCCCGGATGGGAGAATCCGACATGCGTTATCCGACCAACGACCTCGAGCATTACTGGATGCCGTTCACGTCCAACAAGGCGTTCAAGGCGAAGCCGCGCCTGATGGTGACCAGCAAGGGCGTCGAGTGCGAGAGCCACGACGGAAGAAAGATCATCGACATGTCGTCCGGCCTGTTCTGCGTCCCGGCGGGACACAGCCGGTCCGAGATCGCCGACGCGGTCTCCGAGATGCTGCGCGACTGCGCCTACGTGCAGCCGTTCCAGCACGGCCAGCCGGCGGCGTTCGAGCTGGCGCGCCGACTGAAAGCGCTCTACCCGGGCGACCTCGCCTACACGTTCTTCACCAACTCCGGATCGGAGTCGGTCGATACCGCGCTCAAGATCGCGCTGCAGTACCACCGTTCACGCGGCCAGGGACAGCGCATCCGCTTCGTCGGCCGTGAGCGCGCCTATCACGGCGTCAATTTCGGTGGCATGTCGGTGCAGGGGATGGTGAAGAACAAGGAGGCGTTCGGCCCTGGGCTGGTTGGCGTGCTGCACATGCGCCACACCTGGAGCAAGGACGAGCTGTTCGTCCGTGGCCAGCCGGAGCGCGGCGCCGACCTCGCCGACGATTTGCAACGCATGTGCGACCTTCACGGCGGTGACACGATCGCCGCCTGCATCGTCGAGCCGGTGGCGGGCTCGACCGGCGTGCTGGTGCCGCCCAAGGGCTACCTGCAGCGGCTCCGCGAGATCTGCGACCGGCACGGCATCCTGCTGATCCTGGACGAGGTGATTACGGGGTTCGGCCGCATCGGCGGCAATTTCGCCGGCCAGGTGTTCGACGTGAAGGCGGACATCATGACCATGGCCAAGGCACTGACCAACGCCGCAATCCCCATGGGGGCGGTTGCGGTCACCGAAAAGGTCTACAAGTCGATCATGGATGCGACGCCGGGCATCGAGTTCTTCCACGGCTACACCTATTCGGCGCATCCGGCGGCCTGTGCGGCTGCCCTGGCGACGCTCGACATCTACGAGAAGGAGGCCCTGTTCCAGCGCGCACGGGACCTGTCGGACCACTTCCTCGACGGCATCTTCTCGCTGCGCGACGTACCGGCCGTCACCGACATCCGCGGCATCGGCCTGCTCGGCGGGATCGATCTCGCGCCCAAGGACGGCACGCCGGGCGCCCGCGGCATGCAGGCCGTGCAGGACCTCTGGGACGAGGGCGTAATGGTCAAGATGACGGGCGACTGCGCCTGCATCGCGCCGCCGTTCGTCTCGGAGCGCAGCCACATCGACCGTCTGGTCGAGGGATTGCGCAAGGTTTTCAGCCGCTATTGAGGGCAGCGGCCATATCTCAATTGTGAGTGGCCGCCGGCGAGCATTTTCGTACTATGGCGCCAGACCGGTCCCGCGCCCGCCGTAGGGATCGAAATCGCAGAAAGAGCTGGGACAGGAGCCGTTCAATGACCGACACTCTGTATCATTTCATCGCCGGGAAGCGGGTCGAGGGCGGCAGCGGCCGCTTCGGCGATATCTACAATCCGGCGACCGGCGAAGTGCAGTCGCGCGTGCCGTTCGCCAATGCCGACGAGGTCGACCGCGCGGTCCAGGCAGCGCGCACGGCGTTCGCGGAATGGTCGGCGATGTCGGCGCCGCGGCGCAGCCAGGTGCTGTTCCGGTTCCGCGAACTCCTCGTCGAGAACATGGACACGCTGGCCGAGATCGTCGGCAAGGAACACGGCAAGACGATCGCCGACGCCAAGGGCTCGATCCAGCGCGGCATCGACGTCACCGAGTTCGCCTGCGGCGTACCGCACCTCTTCAAGGGCGAGTTCTCGTCGAACGTCGGCGGCGGCATCGACACTTTCTCGCAGCGCGAGCCGATCGGCGTCGTCGGCGGCATCACGCCGTTCAACTTCCCCGTCATGATCCCGCTGTGGATGGGCGTGATGGCGGTCGCCTGCGGCAACAGCTACATCAACAAGCCGTCGGAACGCGACCCCTCGGCACCGTTGTTCCTTGCCGAGCTCTGGCAGAAGGCCGGCCTGCCGGACGGCGTCTGGAACGTCGTGAACGGCGACAAGGAAGCCGTCGACGCCCTGCTTCAGCACCCCGATGTGCCAGCGATCAGCTTCGTCGGCTCGACTCCGGTCGGCGAGTACATCTATCACGAGGGTACGCGCCACAACAAACGCGTCCAGGCGTTCGGTGGCGCCAAGAACCACATGGTCGTGATGCCCGACGCCGACATGAACCAGGCGGTCGACGCGCTGATCGGCTCGGCCTACGGCTCGACCGGCCAGCGTTGCATGGCAATCTCGGTCGCGGTGCCGGTCGGCGAGGCCACCGCGGACGCGCTGATCGAGAAGCTGACGCCGCGCGTGCAAAGCCTGCGCTACGGCCCGTGGAACGACGCCCAGGCCGATATGGGGCCGGTCGTGACGCGGCAGGCGAAAGAGCGGATCGAGGACTATATCGAGCAGGGCATCCAGGCCGGTGCGAAACTCGTCGTCGACGGCCGCGGCGCCTCGCTGCAGGGTTACGAGAACGGCAATTTCTGCGGCGGTTCGCTGTTCGACAACGCGACCGCCGACATGTCGATCTACCGCGACGAGATCTTCGGGCCGGTGCTGACGACGGTGCGCTCCGGCAGCTTTGACGAGGCGGTCAAGCTCGTCAACGACCACGAATACGGCAACGGCGTCGCCGTGTTCACGCGCGACGGCGATGCCGCGCGCGAGTTCGCCAATCGCGTCGACATCGGCATGGTCGGCATCAACGTGCCGATACCGGTGCCGCTGGCGTTCCACAATTTCGGCGGCTCCAAGCGCTCGAAGTTCGGCGACACGCAGATGCACGGGCCGGAATCGGTCCGCTTCTTCACCAAGATGAAGACGATCTCGGCGCGCTGGCCGAGCGGCATCCGCGAGGGCGCGGTCTTCGCGATGCCGACCGCCGGCCATTGAGCATCGGCGCCGCGTAAACGGGGACGCCACTGCGCCGGCGTCCCCTTGATTTCGCGCCGCGCATCGCCGCAAACCGCCCCTGTGATCGATACGAAAGTCTTGCGCGGTCGCCCGACGATGCTAGGCTGTTGACCATAAAGCAACTTGATCGCGATTCAGGGAGGATCGTTATGTTTGAAGTGATCATTCGCGGCGGCTTGTCCGCTGCGGCCGGCGTTGTTGCGTTGACCCTGCTGGCGATGCCGGCTGCCGCCGCCGAGGATTGTCCGCGCGGCGATCTGGACCAGCGGTTCTGCGACCGCGACGGCGACCTGACCGCCGATACCCCGACCGACCCCAGCCAGCTGATCGACCCGGATCCGATCATCTTCGCGTATACGCCGGTCGAGGACCCGGCGGTGTACAAGACCGCGTGGTCCGATTTCCTCACCCACATGGAGAAGGTAACCGGCCGCAAGGTCGTGTTCTTCCCGGTGCAGTCGAACGCGGCGCAGATCGAGGCGATGCGCTCGGGTCGCCTGCACGTCGCCGGCTTCAACACCGGCTCCAATCCGCTTGCAGTGAACTGCGCGGGTTTCCGCTCGTTCACGATCATGGCGCAGGAAAGCGGCGGCTTCGGCTATGAGATGGAGATCATCACCTATCCGGGCAGCGGCATCGAGAAGGTCGAGGACATCAAGGGCAAGACGCTGGCCTTCACCTCGCCTACCTCGAACTCCGGCTTCAAGGCGCCGTCGGCGATCCTGAAGTCCGAATTCGACATGGTCGCCGAACGCGATTTCACGCCGGTCTTCTCGGGCAAACACGACAACTCGATTCTCGGCGTCGCCAACAAGGATTATCCGGCCGCGTCGATCGCCAACTCGGTGAAGCAGCGCATGCTCAAACGCGGCGTCATCAAGGAAGACCAGCTGAAGGTCATCTACACTTCGCAGACCTTCCCGACGACCGGTTTCGGCTTCGTCTACAACCTCAAGCCGGAATTGCAGGAGAAGATCAAGGAGTCATTCTTCACGTACCAGTGGGACAAGCCGGACGGGACGCCGACCAGCCTCAAGGTGGAGTTCTCCAAATCCGACCCACCCGAGGCGCAGTTCCTGCCGATCACCTACAAGACGCACTGGGACGTGATCCGCAAGATCGACAAGGCAAACGGCGTATCCTACGAGTGCAAGTAAGCGCGGATGCTACGTCTCGAGGGACTTAGCAAGCGTTATCCGACCGGTGACGAGGCCCTGAAGGGCGTCGATCTGGAGGTGCCGAAAGGGCAGGTGATGGCCCTTATCGGCCCCTCCGGCGCCGGCAAGAGCACGCTGATCCGCTGCATCAATCGGCTGGTCGAGCCGACCGGCGGCCGGGCCATTCTTGACGGAGAGGACATTACCGCCCTCGGCGCCGCGAGGCTGCGCCGGGCGCGCCGGCAGATGGGCATGATCTTCCAGGAATATGCCCTGGTCGAACGGCTGACGGTGATGGAGAACGTGCTGTCGGGCCGGCTCGGCTATGTCGGTTTCTGGCGTAGCTGGCTGCGCGTCTTTCCCCAGTCGGACATCGACGAGGCCTTCCGGCTGCTCGACCGCGTCGGGCTCGAGGAGTTCTGCGACAAGCGGGCGGACGAGCTCTCCGGAGGCCAGCGCCAGCGCGTCGGCATCGCCCGCGCGCTGATCCAGAATCCGCAGCTGCTGCTGGTCGACGAGCCGACGGCGAGCCTCGACCCCAAGACCTCGCGACAGATCATGCGGCTGATCTGCGAGCTCTGCAAAGAACGCAATCTCGCGGCGATCATCAACATCCACGACGTCATGCTGGCGCAGATGTTCGTGCCGCGCATCGTCGGCCTGCGGCTCGGCGAGGTCGTCTATGACGGGCCCGCAAGCGGGCTGACGCCGCGTGTGCTCACCGAGATCTACGGCGAGGAGGACTGGACCGCGACGATCAAGAAGGATCTGGACGAGGCAAGGGGGCACGACGGCGCACCGCTCGACGAGGAGCGGCTGGAGGGCACGACCTAGCGATGTCCGATGTTGGCGTGAGAGCGGCCGGAAGGCGATGGCGCAAACCGCCATTCATCACGAATCCATTGCTGCGCTGGGGACTTCTTGCCGGCGCCGCCGGGTATCTGGTCCTCGCATGGTTCTCGATCCTCGGGGACGTCAACTGGCTGCGGGTATACGAGGGACTGCCGAGGGGAGCGAAGTTTGTCGGCGGGTTTTTCCCACCGTTTCCATTCGACAAGTTGATCACGGAGGGCCAATTCGACGAGCTGGCGGGTCAACGATTAATCGATATCAGTGATGGGCTTGTCGAAAGCCTCACGATGACGGTCACATCGACGGTCATCGGAATCTTGATCTCCGTTCCGATCGGCCTGGGTGCGGCACGCAATATCGCGCCGCTGCCCGTCTATCTGCTCTGTCGCGGGATCATTGCCGTCTCCCGCAGCTTCCAGGAAGTCATCATTGCGATTTTTTGTGTTGCGATGTTCGGCTTCGGGCCGTTCGCCGGTATGGTGACACTTTCGTTTGCCACCATTGGTTTCCTCTCGAAGCTGCTGGCGGAGGATATCGAGTCGATGGACCCCGGCCAAGCGGAAGCGGTCCGCGCGACGGGCTCGCGTTGGCTGCAGTGGATCAATTACGGCGTCCAGCCACAGGTCATGCCGCGGCTGATTGGTCTCTCGCTCTACCGGCTCGACATCAATTTCCGCGAATCGTCCGTGGTCGGCATCGTCGGCGCCGGCGGCATTGGATCGACACTGCTCACAGCCTTCGACCGGTATGAATATTCGACCGCGGCCACGATCCTTCTGATCATAATCGGCATCGTATTTTTCGCCGAATACACCTCGAGCAAGATTCGCGCGCGGGTGCAGTAATGCCGGTCCGGGCGGAAGCGGGGGTCAAGGTCTGGCAGCGCCGCGAGCGCGGCAAGCAGCTTGCGATCTGGGCCGGTTGGCTAACCGGCACAGCGCTCTTCGTCTATTGCTGGCAGATCATCTCGGGCAACACGATGTGGTTCTTCGTCTGGGATTCGCCGCGAATCGCCCATGATATTGCGACCCGCATGGTGCCACCACGCTGGGAATATATCTGGCGGATCTGGGATCCGCTGTGGGACACGATCAACATCGCCACGCTGGGCACGGTTCTGGCGCTGTTCATGGCCGTGCCAGTCGCCTTCCTGGCGGCGCGCAACACCACGCCCAGCGCCTATTTCGTCCGGCCGGTGGCGCTGTTCATCATCGTCTCGTCGCGCTCGATCAACTCGCTGATCTGGGCGCTGCTGCTGGTCTCGATCATCGGCCCCGGCGTGTTCGCCGGCACTATCGCCATCGCCCTGCGCTCGATCGGTTTCTGCGCCAAGCTGCTCTACGAGGCGATCGAGGAAATCGACCACAACCAGGTCGAGGCGATCGAGGCGACCGGCGCCTCGCGCTGGCAGGTCATGGCCTACGGGATCGTGCCGCAGGTTATGCCCGCCTTCGCCGGCATCTCGGTGTTCCGTTGGGACATCAATATCCGCGAGTCCACCGTGCTTGGGCTCGTCGGCGCCGGCGGGATTGGGGTCGAACTCCAAGCCTCGCAGAATATCCTCGCCTGGCCGCAGGTCACCGTGATCCTGCTCGCCATCCTTGCCACCGTGCTGGTAAGCGAGTGGGTCTCCGCGAAGGTTCGTCACGCCATCATCTGAAGGGCGCGGGCCGACGCTGCCGGCTTGCGGGACCTCAGCCCCCGGCGATGCGTTCGGGGTAGTCGGTGATGATCGCCTCGACGCCCCACGACAGCAGCGAGCGGGCACGCGCCGCGTCGTTGACCGTGTAGGCGAGAAGCCGATAGCCGGCCTGGCGAACGGCGCGGACGCGGTCCTCGGTGATGCGCCGGTCGAGCATGTGGAAGGTGGCGCAACCGAGATCGGCGAGCCGGGCGCCCCAATCGGACGCGAACCTCTCGGCGAGCAGACCCCGCGGGATATCGGGCGCCGCGTCGCGCGCCGCCGCGAGCGATGCCGCCGAGAAGCTGGAAAGGAACGGCGGCAGCGCCATGCCCGCCCAGCGCCCGGCCAGGCTGCGCGCGACCAGCGCACCGGTCTCGACCTCGCGCCCCGGGCACGGCTTGATCTCGACGTTGGCGCCCATGGCGTTGGCCGCGAGGAACGCCATCGCCTCGTCCAGAGTCGGTACGCGCTCGCCGGCGAAAGCGGGCGAGAACCAGCGTCCGGCGTCGAGCGCCCGGATCTCCGCCAGCGTCCTGTCGGCGACCGCGCCGCGGCCGTCCGTCGTCCGCTTCAGCGTGTCGTCGTGCATCAGGATCGGCTCGCCGTCCGCCGTCAGCTTGACGTCGAACTCGACCCAGCGGGCACCCAGCGCGTGCGCCTTGCGCAGGCCGGCGATCGTATTCTCGGGCGCGTGGCCCTTGGCGCCGCGATGGCCGATGACCGGCGGCAGGCGGGGCGGCTGCGGGTTGAGCATTGGGTTGTCAGGCGCCTTTGACGTCGCGGAGAAGCTCGGCGGGCAAAACCCGGTCCATCGGCACGGCGCTTCTCGTGAGATAGTCCGCGCTTTCCGAAAGTCCGCGCACCCAGTTCACGACCTCGGGAGGCGGCGCCCCAACATATTCCAGTAGCCAGTATTCCGGGTCTCCACCCTTATGGGCAAACCCCGGCAGCCCCTGCACAACCGCCTCCCAAAACGCCACGACCATGTCGGGGCGGCGGACAAAGAAACGCCTGGGTGCACATTCCTGGCGCGGAATGATTGCAGCGTCCACCTTTGGGACCGCGGCCGGAATTGCGTCAATCCATGCCACAAAGCTTTGCAGACCAGTTTCGGCGCTTGCGAGCATGATGCTTGGAACGAACACGGATTCTCCGAGCCGGTCCTGAAGGTCGCGCCGCGCGAGATTCCAACGCCAAATACGCGTAAGTTCCGCTTCCGGAAGCCAGTGGAACTGCTCCCGGCCGTGTTCGCGTGTGACGCTTTCAATGCCGATCCGGTTTCCGTGATTCCAACCGCGCAGGAAGCCTTCCGTCGAATATAGCCCGTCGCCCATTCCGTGTGTCTGGGGGTCGGACACTTGCAGGCCGAAATGGTTCACGAAGGCCCTGATCTCGGGTTCCGCTTCCAGGCCAAAGAATGGCGGGCGAATATAATTGAGATTGAAACTGACCGCTGCGCTCGCCTCATCCGGATTCTCACTATCCTTTTCGTCATCCAGCCAATCAAAACAAAAATAGACGCCGGTATCCTCGTTCCCGTACCAAATCTGCCGCTCCTCCTGCTCGTACCAGGGCCTATTGGAGAAATAGGTCTCGAATGCTTCCCTTGTCAGCCGGTCATTGGGCATGAAGTATAGGTCGTAGCTCATCGTTCTGACTTCGTCCTCTGGTGTCTCTCGCTCAAACCGGCCGCCGCGCGTCGGCCCGCTCGAAGACGCCGCCGCCGATGTGCAGATGGGTCAGCGTCCGCTCGTCGTTCATCATGCGCCACGACAGCATCTTCTGGGCATAGCGCAGCACGAGCGGCGCGTAGTCGGGATCGCCCGCGCGGTCGACCAGCTGGTCGGGGTCGCGCTCAAGATCGAAGAACAGCGGCGGGAGAGCTGCGAAATGGACGTATTTGTAGCGCTCGTCCCGGATCGCGCCGAGCTGGCATTCGTCGCTGTGCAGGCCGAGCGCGCGCTCGGGCTCCTGGCCGACGAGGTCGCGGAAGTCGAATTCCCAGTGGGCGGCGTCGCGCCAGCCCGCGGGGGATTCGCCGTGCAGCCACGGCACCAGCGAGTGGCCGTCGCACTGCCGCGGCGCATCGAGCCCGATCCAGTCGAGGATCGTCGGCATGACGTCGACGCTCTCGGTGAACGCGTCGACCCGGCGGCCGCGCGCCGCGTCCGCGGCCGGCCGCGGGTCCCGCACGATCAGCGGCACGTGGAAGGTCTCGTCGAAATAGCTCTCCTTGCCGAGCATCCAGTGATCGCCCAGCTGCTCGCCATGGTCCGACGTCACGACGATCAGCGTGGCGTCGTACTGGCCGCGCGCCTTCAGCCAGTCGAGCAGCCGGGCGAGATTGTCCTCGACCTCGTTGATCATGCCGTAATAGACGGCCCGCAGCTGCGCCGTCGCCGCGTCCGTCATCGTCGTCGGGCAGATCTCGGCGCCGGCCGTCCACTGGCGTCCGCGCAGCCGCCCCAGCCGCCAGGCGGTGAAGGGATGCTGCGCGGATTCCGCCGCTGCCGTCGCCGCCCGCCGTGGCGGCGGCACGTCAGCGGTCGCATAGCGGGCATTGTACGGCTCCGGCGCGACGAAGGGCGGGTGCGGCTGCCAGTACGAAACGTGCACGAACCAGGGTGCGCGGGCATTGTGCTCGAGGTACTGCAGGACGCTGTCGGTGAGGAACGCGGCGTGGCTGTGCGCGGCGGGATAGGTGGTCGGCGCCGCGCCTTCCCCGGCATGGTCGGCGACCGGCCGATAGACGTCCAGATGCGGTGCGTCGTCCGCCGGTACGGGGTGGCCGTGCGAACGGAGCCACGCCAGCCAGGGTCCCAGATCGTCGGTCAGGCGAAGCACCTCGCGCATGCCCGGCAGCACGCCCTCGTAGGTCGCGAACGCCGGGTCGTCGGGCGCGCGCCCGCGCGGGTCGGGCGCGGTGTCGGTGTAGCCGAACAGCACCGGGTCGTAGCCTGCCTTGCGGGCTTCGAGCGCGACGGTGCCGTGCCGCGCGTCGAGCGGCACGCCGTTGCGTCCCGAGCGGTGGTTCTGCAGGTACATGCCGGTATAGAGCGAGGCCCGCGCCGGGCCGCACGGGCTCGCCTGCGCGAAGTGGTTGAGGAACAGCACGCCGTCCGCCGCCAGCGCGTCGAGATGCGGTGTGCGCAGGCACGGGTGGCCAGCCGCGGAAAGGCAATCGCCGCGCCACTGATCGAGCGTGACGAACAGGATGTTGCCCCGATCTGCCGCCGCCATGCCCGTCGCCTCGCCCTCCGCTCAGCGCGCGCGCCACGCCTGGGTGCGCCGGTGCAGGCCGCGCGTCAGCACCGCATGCGCCAGCCGCACCGCGGCCGAGGTGTAGACGATCATCATTGCCATCGCCGCGGCCGGCGCGATGTCGCCGGCATCGTCCATGTTGAGGACCGCCACCGAAGCCAGCATGGTGTCGGTGGAATAGAGGAAGACGACCGCCGAGACCGTCGTCATGGCGTTGACGAACAGGTAGATCGAGACGTCGAGGATCGCCGGCATGCAGACCGGCACGGTGACGCGCGCGAAGGTTCGGTAGAACGGCGTCTTGAGCGAGGCCGACACGGCCTCGAACTCGGGGTCCATCTGCTTCAGCGCGGTCGCCGCGGTCAGGTGGCTCACCGTGTAGAAGTGGGTGATCGTGCACAGCACCAGGATCGCCATGCTGCCGTAGATGAAGTTCAGCGGGTTGTCCGGGTGGTTGAAGAAGAAGATGTAGGCGAGGCCGAGGACCATGCCGGGAACGGCCATCGGCAGGATGGCGAGGAACTGGATCGCCGCGCGGCCGAGCCGGAAACCGCGGCCCTTCTCGACGAGATAGGCGCCGGCGAAGACGATGATGGTGCCGAAGATCGCGGTATAGAGCGCCATGCGGATCGAGTTGCCGTACGCCTCCCAGCCGCCGCCGTCCATGACGTCGAAATTGTAGTTCTTCAGCGAGAACGAGAGGTCGTACGGCCAGAACCGGATCAGCGACGCGTAGAACGCCATGCCCAGTATGCCGACGATGACCACGCCGACGGCGCCGCAATAGAGCGTCATCAGCGCATCGATGCGTCGGTTCGGCTTCGGCTGCAGCGGCACGGCGCGTGCCGACAGCAGCGCCACCTGCCGGCGCTGCACCAGCCGGTCGACGACGAAGGCGATCACCGCCGGGATCAACAGCACCACCGAGACCACGGCACCCATCTGGAAGTTCTGCTGGCCGATCACCTGCTTGTAGATGTCGGTGGCGAGCACGTTGTACTGCCCGCCGATCACCTTGGGCACGCCGAAATCGGTGATGACCAGCGTGAAGACGACGAAGGTCGCGCTGATCAGCCCGTATTTCGCGCCCGGTAGCGTTACCGTCAGGAACGTCCGCAGCCGGCTCGTGCGCAGCGCCTGCGCCGCCTCGTAGAGCCGCGCATCGGCGAGCGACAGCGCCGTGACCAGGATCATCAGGGCGTGCGGGAAGGTCCAGAAGGCGGAGCCGATGACGATGCCGATCGGTCCATAGATCGTGTTACCGAACAGCAGCTCCTTGAGGATGCCCTGGTTGCCGAACAGGTAGACCAGCGAGATCGCGGGCAACAGCGACGGCGCCAGGATGGGGATCAGCGCGGCCGCCCGGAACAGCCCCTTCCAGCGCATGCAGGTGCGCGTCAGCGCGTAGGCGTAGAAGAAGGCGAGGCCGATGACGATGATCGTCGTCGTCACCGCGATGAACAGCGAATTGTAGATCGAGTAGAACAGGGCCGGCGTCGCGAAATAGGCGCGATAGTTCCCCAGCCCGGTCGCCTTCGCCGGGCGGATCTGCACCCGCCGGAACTGGTTGCTCGTCAGTTCGACCCAGTCGCCGTGCGCGACCGGCCCGCCCTCGAACATGAAGCCGGCGACGCCGGCCTCGCGGTTGCGGATCCGGTACAGCGTCGGTGCGCGAAAGCTGAAATCGGGGAACAGGCGGGTTGCCTGGAACCGACCACCGCTCGACGTGACCAGCTGTTCGGGCGTCAGGAGGCCGAGCTCGTCGGCCAGCTCCTCGGCGTTCAGCGTTTCGCTCCAGCCGTCGCCGCGATCGACCTGGAATTCGATGCCGTCGAACCGGAAGCGGTAGGTCTCGAACGATTTCGACAGCATCGCATAGAGCGGCAGCACGATAACGACGAGCAGAAGCAGGCCGATCACGACCATGGCGCCACGCATGATCAGGTCGTCGCGGCTGAGCCGTGCGCGGACCGGGATGCGGGCGACGGCGACGGCCTCGGCCATGGCCTAGCCCCGCGCCGCGGCGTAGAGCCGGATGCGCTCGGCGGGCACGCGCACGGTGACCGCGTGTCCGGGCTCGAGCTGCAGCTCGCGCATCAGGTTGACGGACAGGCTGGCGGTCAGGTGTGCATCGCCGAGGTCCGCGCCCGCCAGCTCGACGCGCACCGACGATCCGAGAAACTCTAGATGCCCGACCGTCGCGACGAACGCGTTGGGCTGCCCGGCACGGACGTCGCGGGCTACGATATCCTCGGGTCGGATCGACACCTGCACCCTGTCGCCGGCGGCGAAGCCGTCGCTCGCGCAGGCCAGCGAGATCTTGCCGATGCGCACCAGGCCGTCTTCGACGAGCGCCCCCGGGGCGAAGTTCATGGTGCCGATGAAGTCGGCGACGAAGGCCGTCGCCGGACTGCGGTAGATCTCCTCGGGCGTGCCGACCTGCTCGATGACGCCGTGGTTCATGACGACGATGCGGTCGGCCATGGTCAGCGCCTCTTCCTGGTCGTGCGTCACCATGATCGTCGTCACGCCGAGCCGGTTCTGCAGCTGGCGGATCTCGTGCCGCAGCCGCACCCGGACCCGGGCGTCGAGCGCCGACAGCGGCTCGTCGAGCAGCAGCAGGCCCGGCGACGTTGCGAGCGCGCGGGCGAGCGCGACGCGCTGCTGCTGCCCGCCCGACAGCTGCGCGGGATATTTGTCGTCCTGGCCCTCGAGGCCGACCAGCTGCAGCAGTTCGCGCACGCGTCCGGCGATGTCGCTGCGCGGCAGCTTGCGGTTCTCCAGCCCGTAGCCGACGTTGCGCGTGACGGTCAGGTTCGGAAACAGCGCGTAGGACTGGAAGACGATGCCGAAATCGCGCTCCGACGGCGGCAGGGCGGAGATGTCGCGGCCGGCCTGCTCTATCCGTCCGTAGGTCTGGATGTCGAGCCCCGCGATCGCGCGCAGCAGCGTCGTCTTGCCGCAGCCCGACGGGCCGAGGAAGCAGACGAACTCGCCGTCGTGAATGTCGATCGAGACGCTGTCCAGGGCGGTGAAGTCGCCGAAGTTCTTGGTGATGTCGACGATCCGCAGGTACGGAGCGGCGCCGCCCTCGGCCGCTGCCGTAGGCGCCTCCCTGACCAGCGTCCTGGTAGTCGTCGACACGGTTCCTCCAGCGCTCCCCGGGGCGCGGGGGCGAGCCTCGCCTCACGTTGTCCCGCGCCCGTTCCGACTATGCCCCAACGCACTGGGCGGCGGCAACAGAACCCGGTCCGTGTCGGCGTCCACGCGCTGATTTCGGCCGCGACGGTCGCCGTGACGTCCGCGTTTCAGGAGCTGGTGTCCGCTTTCGGTCCGATATCGGACCATTGCTGGAACCTGATCGCTGTCGCAGTGTGACCCGTTGGAGACGTTGACTCGCGCTGTATTCTTCAGAGAATTAGGTGATGCGGTACTACGTTCGCGCTTTCTGTACCGACGAACCTCGCCCCTCGATCGACCAATTTGAGTCGGCACTGAAGCGAGAAAATCGGGCAGCTCGCTTTGAAACGGATGAAGACCGACAATCAGCCGATTGGAGCCAAGCCAAGTTCTACTACAAGAACGGAAAGGAGCCGGTCATCGTTGAAGTAAACGTCAATGATGGGGCCGAAAGCCTTCCGGCCGAAGAATGTCAGGATTTCATAGACGAGATCGGCGAGCCTGGATTTTCGATCTCTAAACGGCGAGTTTTTGGCCATCTCGCCAGTACCCGATTTATCATCTGTTGCCAACTACTGAGCGATATTGATGACGACGGGTACCACTGGAACGGTGAACTCCTAAATTTTTGCGTCGAAAATCAGGGGGGATGATTCAGGCCGACGGAGAAGGCTTCTACGACGGGCGCAAAGTCGTTGTGGTTCTATGTTGACGGCTGCTCCTGGCTATGAGCAGCAGCTACGCTCCATCATTTTTCACGACCGCTTCCGGGGGCTAACCGGACATTTCGAGGTTCGGTGTCCGCTCTAGGTACCAGAGCGGACTAATCTTTGGCAGCCCCTGACTTTTGCTCGCGACCCGAGGAGAAATTCCTTGCGAAGGTCACGAATACGCGATTTCGATTAATATCTCCCTCTTTGCGGAACATACGCGTAATGTAATCGACTCTGAATTGTGGAAATTGCACACCCGTATGAATGTGTCCTCCAAGCTGAGCTATTGGCTCACCGGGGGCTAAGGGAATGGCAAGAAAGCCAGGAACGAGAGGGAGAGAAGCCTGGCACGCTTCGATGTCGGTTGCCCTTGCCCTTGGCCTCGGTTTCTTCGTGCTCACTTCCGTCGCTGGCGTGCTGGGAGTTGGTCTCGTTGTGGGTTATCAGAATACCGTAGACCTCCTCACGCAGAAAGCTGAGCTGATAATCAACTCACAGCGCAAACAGACCGAGCAGTTCTTTCGGTCTGCACAAAACCAGGTGGAGTATATATCCGAACAGATCGAAAAGAACGAAATAGAACCAGGACGATCAGCAGAGTTCGTCAGTCTCTTGCTCGGCGCGGTCTCAGCTACTCCTCAGATCATCCGTATCCAATTCATCGATTCCAACTATGAGCTGACCGGTGTTGAGCGCCAGGACAACGAATCTCTGCCAATTTTCCAAAGAGTGGGTGACGATCTCGACCTGAAGCAGCTATTGGACAGGGCGACCAAAGGAACGAAGCCATACTGGGGCGCAGTTCTGTGGCGCCAAGAGTACGAGCAGCCGGTTCTGAATTATCAGCGATCGGTGACCCGATCGGGTGAGTTGGTGGGGGTCATCTCTGCCTGGGTCTCGTCCATACAGATGTCGGAATTTCTGTCCGATTTCGAAGCCGAACTCGGTGCCAACGCCTTCATACTCCATGGGCGCGGGCAGGTACTGGCTCATCCGCTCATGGCGTTCGGCTATCCCGGACTGAATAGGACTTCGCCGCTTCCGAACCAGAACAAGTTTGCCGATCCGGTGGTATCTGCCATGTGGAAAGAGCGCGAACGCTTCACGATCGCAGAACAGTTTATTGCTGGGTCCGACGTGAGAATTGTTGCCTATGGCGAGCTCGAATACGTCGTCCTCTTCCGGGAAATGAATGGCTATGCCGATCGGCCTCTTCTGATCGGAACCTATGTCGAGTCGCATGATATGACAGCGGAAGCGGCGCGCATGAAATGGGCGATCATCTTTTGCTTCCTGATGGCTGTTTCTTCTGCTGCTGCGGCTGCCTATATCGGCCGCCAGATTGCTCAGCCAGTGCGGCGACTGGCGGAGGGCGCCAAGCGAATTCAAGAACTGGATCTCGTCAGCGTCGAACGAATTCCCCACAGTTTTTTTAGCGAACTCGACGATGCCGGACAGTCGTTCAACGTGATGTTGGATGGCCTGCGCTGGTTTGAACGGTACGTGCCCAAAGGCCTCGTCAGACAACTGATGCACGAGAATCCGGATGGCGAAATTGAATCTTCCTACCAACAAGTCGTGGTCATGTTTACGGATCTCGTCGGCTTCACGACGTTGTCGGAGAACCTGACGGCCCCGGCCACCGCTGAGTTCCTCAATGAGCACTTCGACATGATTGCCAGGTTTGTTGAAGCAGAAGGTGGAACCGTCGACAAGTTCATCGGCGATGGCGTCATGGCGCTGTGGGGAGCGCCCGAACAGCACGTCGATCCGGCGGACCGGGCCTGCCGCTGCGCATTGAACATATCGCGCGCTGTCGTCGAGATGAACAGGAGCCGCCAGGAGGCATTTACGGATGCGCCGAAGATACGCCTGCGCATCGCAATTCACGCAGGAAGGGTCGTGGCCGGCAATATCGGTGGATCGGATCGCGTCAGCTATACCGTTGTTGGGGATGCGGTGAATGTTGCTCAACGGCTCGAGGAAGCGGGCAAAACGCTCAGCGATGCAGACGAAGACGTTACTGTCTTCATATCCGGGTCCGTCAAGGGAAGCTTCGTCAAGCCCTTTGACCTCGTGCATCTCGGACCGCAGAAACTGCGTGGCCGTGAGGAACAGGTCGAGGTCTATCTGCTAAGAGGCCAAAGTCAGTGACCCGAGATGGTTCCCAGATTTACGCTCCTGGCTAAGCCCGGACTCGTTACCTTGTGCCCGACGGACGGCTGTTTTCAAACGTGAGCCGACGTGAGCCTCGCGTCCCGTCCCGCGCACGCGCAGTATCGAGCTGCAGAAACCCGGCCTCCCCCGAGGAGAGGCCGGGTCCGTCCCCGCCGTATAAAGCGGCGCTATTTCGCTTCCGACTTCGAGTCGTAGCGGGCTTGCCACTCCGCCAGGATGCGGTCTCGGTTCTGCGCCGCCCACAGGAAGTCGTTGTCGATCATCGCGTCGACGATGCCCTCGGGGAAATACTTCACCGGCTTGGCGATGCCGGGGATGGCAACCACGGCGTAGCCCTCGTTATAGAGCCGGTTGGCCTTCTCCGAGACCGTCCAGTCGACGAGCGTCTTCGCCGCGTCGAGCTTCGCGGTCCCGGCGATGATCGCCGTCGCCTCCATGTCCCAGCCGACGCCCTCCTTGGGGACGATGATCTCGATCGGCGCCCCTTCCGCCTTCGACTTGGCGCCGCGGAACGCGAACGAGATGCCGATCGGGATCTCGCCGGCCGCCGCCTGCTTGCACGGCTTCGAGCCCGAATGCGTGTACCAGGCGATGTTATCGTGCAGCTTGTCCATGAAATCCCAGCCGCCGCCCTCGCCGAACATCTGCAGCCAGGACGAGACGTCGAGGAAGCCGGTGCCGGACGAGTTCGGGTTCGGCATCACGACATGGCCCTTGTAGACGGGCTTGGTGAGGTCGCGCCACGATCCGGGCATCGGCAGTCCCTTGGCCTGGGACTCGACCGTGTTGACGCAGATCGACGCGATCCACGCGTCCATGCCGGTCCAGGCCGGCGGGTCGTCCTTGTCTCGGAACTTCTCCGACAGCCGCTCGAGCCCCTTCGGCGCGTAGGGCTCGAGCATGCCCTCGCCCTTCAGCAGAAGCAGGCTCGTCGCCGCCAGGCCCCAGACCACGTCGGCCTGCGGGTTGTTCTTCTCGGCCAGCAGCTTCGCGGTCACGATACCCGTCGAATCCCGCACCCAGCGGATCTTGATGTCAGGGTGATCCTCGTTGAACGCCGCGGCGTAGCGCTTGAGGTCCTCGGCCTCGACCGCCGTATAGACGGTAAGCTCGGTCTCGGCCCGGGCGCTTCCGATGCCGGTGCTCGTTGCGAGCAACGCGGCAAGCGCGACGACCGCAGACAGGGTCGCGGCGACCGCGACCGGACGTATGCGAATCATGGGTTTGCCTCCTCCGTTAGTATTATCGGGCCGCTTTCGCGCCCGTGGTCGCGGAGCCACCGTGCCGGGTGCCTTGCTGGCAGTTCGGTCGAGGCTCCGGAACCTCGGGCTCAAGTAAACCATAGATTCATGGCGTCCGAATGAAAATCTCGCTTGTCCTTTCGACCCGCCCATCCGCGGCAGGCGGCCGGCGCACCGCCGCACGGCAACGTCGCCGCCGCGTCGCGGCGCCGGAACGGCGGCCGGCACAGTCGCGGAACCGCGCCGAAACAAAATAACCGTTTAATAATAATGCGTTGCTGGTAATCGGCCGGCGGCGGGTGGGCGCCTCGGACGAACCGCCTCCCGGCCATGGCACACGTTCGCCCTTGCTGCCGGTGAATGCCCCACGGTAACATTTGCCGCATCCGGCACAGTCGCCGGCATCCCCGTCAGGCGATTGAGTCTTTTGGGAGAACAGGGAGGAATCGGGAACATGAACAGCAAGTCACGCATCTCAAGCATCAAGACGCAGCGCGCCGCCAAGCGGTTCACTCGTCGCACCGTGCTCCAGGCCGGCGCCGCTGCCGGCGCGGTCGCGGTGACCGGTCCGTTTTTCGTGAAGCGGGCGCTGTCGTCATCGGGCGAGATCAACATCATGATGTGGTCGGATTACCTGCCGCCGAACTTCACCGAGGCGGTAATGAAAAAGACCGGCATCAAGATCAACTTCACCGGCATCGGCTCGAACGAGGAGTTGCTCAACAAGCTCAAGGCGTCGAAGGGGCAGGGCTACGACATCGTCAGCCCGACCAACGATCGCGCGCCGCAGTGGGAAGTCGAGAAGCTGCTGCAGCCGATCGATATGAGCCGCGTGCCGATCGACAAGGTCAACCCCGCCATGGCCAAGATCGGCGACGATCTCTGGAACTTCGGCGGCAAGGGCTCGCACTGGCTGCCGCACATCTGGGGCACCGAGGGCATCGCCTGGCGCACCGACAAGTGGAGCCCGAAGGGCCAGTTCCCCAGCTACGGCGACGTCTGGGCCGATGAAAACGCCGGCAAGACGATGGGGCGTCCGCACTCGATGATGCTGTGCGCCGGACTCTACATGGAGACCGTCGGCGAGCTCGAACCGGGCTCGATGTGGGCCGGCTACAAGAGCGAGGAGGCCATGCGCAAGGCCTGGGAGAAGGTCACCGCCTGGTGCATCAAGCACAAGAAGAACATCAAGATCCTCTGGAACGACGGCGACACGCAGAAGAACGGTCTGATGAACGAGGGCGTGATCGTCGGCCAGACCTGGGACGGCCCGCCGCTCGCGCTCAAGAACGCCGGCGAGCCGGTCATGTACCGGGCGCCGAAGGAAGGCGCGATGGCCTGGGTCGACGGCATGGCGATTCCCGTCGGTGCCAAGAACATCGACCAGGTCTACGCGTTCATCGAGGTCGCCTACGAGGCGGAGCCGGCCGGCCGGGCGATCGACACGCACGGCTACAATTCGCCGGTGCTCGGGGCTGAGAAGTTCGCCAGTGCGCAGTACTCGAAGAACTTCAACGACGCCTATCCGGGCGACGCGCTGGCAAATCTGAACCCGTGGCCGCCGACGCAGCCCTGGTATGCGGACGTTCGCACCGAGTACGTGAACAAGTTCGAGAGCGCCTGATACGCCTCGCGACGAACGGGCTCCGGACCCCGCTGCGGGTCCGGAGCCCCTCCTGCAGGGTGCGCCCGCTGGGTGGCCTGATCCCCCCGCGCCGCGATCCCTTCCAACGCAGAGGCGGTAGTCCATGAAATCTGGCGTCGGCGTCGAGCTCGAGAACCTGTCGGTCAGGTTCGGCGATTTCACCGCCGTGAGGAACGCATCGGTGAAGATCGAGGAGGGCGAGTTCTTCTCCTTCCTCGGCCCGTCCGGCTGCGGCAAGACGACCATCCTGCGCACCATCTCCGGCTTCCAGGAGCCGAGCGAGGGCGTGGTCCGCATCGGCGGCCGGGATGTCGCGGGCATGGGGCCCAACAAACGGCCGACGGCGCTGATCTTCCAGAACCTGGCGCTGTTCCCGCTGATGAAGGTATGGGAGAACATCGCCTTCTCGCTCGAGGTCCGGGGCATGCCCAAGGCCGAGCGGCGCAGGCGCGCCGACGAGCTGCTGGAGCTGATCGCCCTGTCCGGCCAGGGCGACAAGCTGGTCGACGAGCTCTCCGGCGGGCAGCGGCAACGGGTGGCGGTCGCCCGCGCGCTCGCCGCCGAACCGCAGGTGCTGCTGCTCGACGAGCCGCTCTCGGCGCTCGACCTGAAGCTGCGCCAGCACATGCGGACCGAGCTGCGCGCCATCCAGCAGCGCGTCGGGCTGACCTTCATCTACATCACCCACGACCAGGGCGAGGCGTTGACCATGTCCGACCATATCGCCGTCATGCGCGAGGGCGTGATCGAGCAGGTCGGCGGCGGCAAGCAGATCTACGACGACCCGTCGACGGCGTTCGTGGCGTCGTTCGTGGGCGAAAACAACGGCTTCTCGGGCACGGTCAAGGCGGTCGACAACGGAAGCGCGGTCGTCTCGACGGCGGTGGGCGAGCTGCCCGCACGTATCGCCACCGCCGCGCGCGGCGATCTCGCGCCCGGCGACAGCGCGATCGTCTTCATCCGGCCGGAGAACTTCACCGTCGCCGGGTCCGGCAGCGGGAACGGCATCGCCGCCACCATCGTCAACGAGGAGTTCGAGGGGCAGAGCTACCACATCTCCCTCGAGGCGGCGGGCGGCACCCAGGTCAAGATGTCGCTCACCAACCGCGGCCAGTCGCGGGCCTCGTCGACCGGCGAATCGGTGACCCTCGCCTACAAGCCCGACCAGGCGGTGGCGTTGCCGGCCGGCGCCCTGTCGGACGAGCTCTAGGGGCGGCGGGCCATGAATCCCGTCGCCGCTGCACGCAAATTCTTCGAGAAGAACGGTATCGGCATGGCGCTGTTCATGCTGATCGGCGTGAGCTTCTGGATCCTCTTCCTGATCGTCCTGCCGCAGCTGACGATGGTCGATTTCTCGTTCCGCTTCAAGCTGCCACCCGACGCGATCGGCGGCCCGCAGGACGTCTACACGACGACCAACTACGAGTATTTCATCAAGGGCAACCCCGGCAATTCCGACGGCTGGAACCGGGTCGACGTAACCGTATTCGGACGCACCCTCGTCGCGGCGATCTTCGTCACCATCTTCAATTTCATCCTCTGCTACCCGATCGCCTACTACATGGCGCAGGTCGCCACCGGCAGCTGGGCGCGCCTCCTCGCGCTCTCGCTCGTGGTGCCGTACTGGATCAACGAGATCCTGCGTGCCTTTGCATTCCGGATCATCTTCGGCGATGCCGGGCTGATCAACACGACCCTGAAGACGCTCGGAATCATCGACGCGTCGATCGATTTCATACGCGCCGACGTCGCGCTCTACGCGGGCCTCGGCTATGCCTACATCCTGCTGATGGTGTTCCCGCTCTACGCCGCGATCGAGAGCCTCGACAAGAACCAGATCGAGGCCGCGCGCGACATGGGGGCGCCGTGGTGGCGCATCCACTGGCGCATCGTCATGCCGTTCGCGAAGGCGGGCATCACGTCGGGCTGCACGATGGTCTTCATGCTGTCGGCGGGCGCGCTGGCGGCGCCGCAGATCCTCGGCGGGCCGTCCAGCCTGTGGTTCACCCAGATCATCTACCAGGGCTTCTTCGAGTACTTCAACTGGAACCGCGGCGCGGCCTACGCGATCATCCTGCTGGTGTCCTGCATGATCATGGTGCTCGGCATCATGCGGCTGTTCCGCGTCCGCATGGGTGAGATCGGCCGATGAGATCGAGCCTGCTGGCACGCGGCCTCACCGGCCTTTACCTGCTCGCCTTCTTCGGCTTTCTGTTCGGGCCGCTCTTCATCATGGTCGTCACGGCCCTCAACAGCTCCAGCTTTCCGCGCATCTCGCCGTGGGACTGCCTGACCTTCGAGTGGTTCGCGAAGCTCGCCGCCGACGAGCGGCTGCACAGCGGCCTGCTCAATTCGCTCGTCATCGGCATCGCCGTGGTCGTGCTCTCCGTCGCGCTGGGTCTGGCCGGCGCGCTCTTCCTGACGCAGATAAGGCCGTCGGCGCGTGCGAGCTACTACACGCTGATCACCGCACCGATACTGATCCCCGGCGTCGTCCTCGGCATCTCGACGCTGATCTTCTGGGATCGCGTGGCGCAATCCACGGGGTTCGGCACCGACAGCCTGTTCTACAACGGCATCTTCCTGACCGTGCTCGGCCAGTCGAGCTTCATCTCGTCCTACTGCATGCTGATCATCATTGCCCGGCTGCAGCGCTTCGACACCGGCCAGATCGAGGCTGCGCTGGATCTCGGCGCGACGAACACGCAGGCATTCCGGCGAATCCTGCTGCCCTTCCTCAAGCCTGCCATCATCTCCGCCGCGATCATCGCGTTCCTGGCGTCGTTCGAGAATTACAACACGACCGTATTCACGATCTCGCACCTGCATACCTTCACCACCATCATCTCGCAGAAGGTGCGGCTCGGCATCGATCCGTCGATCTCGGCGGTCGCCTTCATCATCATCGTGCTGACGGTCATTGGTGCGCTGTTCTACGAGGGCATGCACAAGCGCGCCGAGCTGAAAAAGGCGCGCATGCTGCCCGCGGGCAACGGTGCGGGTACTCTCGTGCGCGGGCTGTTCGGCCGCAATCCGGCCATGGCCATGGGCGCGATGGTGGTCGTGGCGACGTTTCTCGGCATCTGGCTGGCGATGGGTCACAGTGCCGAGACCTGCAAGGCCGACCTGCTGCAGCAGAAGCTGGAGCGCCAGCGGCAACTCGAGGAGCAGTATCGGCAATCCCAG
The DNA here is from genome assembly GCA_041584475.1 of Alphaproteobacteria bacterium. Classification (GTDB taxonomy): domain Bacteria; phylum Pseudomonadota; class Alphaproteobacteria; order UBA8366; family JADFVY01; genus JBFHDX01. The sequence continues at coordinate 9,379 of JBFHDX010000008.1, read as the reverse complement.
CCGGCGGCGGGTGCTGAGCAACCGGCCGGCCCGGCGAGCCAGGGTCTCGGAGCGGGGACGTTCGGCAGCGTCTTCGACCCGCGCAACCTGAAGGGACAGGCCGGCGCCGGCGACGAGGGGACGATGGGGGAAGGCACGGAAGCGGGGCCGGAGACGGGCCAGGACCCGCAATAGGATCGCGCCCGCGGTCTTAGGCCGGCCGGCCGACGCCGGCCGCCATGCTGGCGATGTAGACGACGTACGCGGCCAGCAGGAACACGCCCTCGCCGCGCGAGATGTGCCAGCCGGTGACCATGATCGGGATCAGCACGACGCCCGCCGCCAGCATGACCCAGAGGTCGACCGCCACGATGTCCGCGGCGAACGGCAGCGGCGCCGCGACCGCCGCCAGGCCGAGGATCAGCAGGACGTTGAACAGATTGCTGCCGAGTACGTTGGCCACCGCGACGTCGGTGTGGCGGCGCCAGGCGGCGACCGCCGTCGCCGTCAGTTCCGGCAGCGACGTGCCGATGGCCACGAGCGACAGTCCGATCACCGATTCGGAGACGCCGACCGTGCGCGCGACGCCGATCGCGCCTTCGACCAGAAGATGGGCGCCGCCGAGCAGCGCCGCGAGCCCGACCGCGACGAATGACAGAACGCTGGACGTCGCGCTCGGCACGCCCGTCGTCTCCGCCGCCTCGCGCGCATGTAGCTCCGAGGCGGGGCTGCCGTTGCGCCGATCGTCGCTGTACGACCAGACGATGTAGGCGACCAGCAGGGCGACCATCAGCAGGCCCTGCCAGGCGTGGATGGCCCCGGTCAGGCCGAGCCCGGTGAGCAGGACCAGCGCCGCCAGCATCGCCGCCGCGTCGCGGCGCACCGCCCGCGGATCGCAGATCAGCGGTGCGATCAGCGCGCCGGCACCGAGGATCAGCATGATGTTGGCGATGTTGCTGCCGACGACGTTGCCGATGGCGATCGCCGGCGAGCCGCCGACCGCGGCGTGCAGGCTGACCACGAGTTCCGGCGCCGACGTGCCGAAGGCCACCACGGTGAGGCCGATCATCGCCGGCGAGACGCCGAGCAGGCGGGCCAGCCCGATCGCGCCGCGCAGCGTCGCCTCGCCGCCGACCAGCAGGATCGCAAGCCCGAGGACCGTCAGTAGAAGGTCGACGATCACGGGACGCGGCGCCGCCGGGCGGGCGATGGCTCGAGGGGGGGAAGCATGCTCGCCGCTATATGGTCCTTCAGGCCCGGCGTACAAGAAATCTTGTCGACGTTCGCCCGAATTTGCTAGGTTTTCCTTCGTTCGCCGGGGGGCGCGGCCCTCCGGAGGCTCCGCGACGGACAAGCGTTCGCAATCGGGATTGTCGACCGCCCGGGTCTTGCCGGGCCGTGGCGGTGACTGCAAGTCCTGCGCGCCGGATCATGCGGTGCACGACCTCGGGAGATCGACCAATGGCGGTGTCCAAGCAGCTGTCCCTGTTTCGCCGGACGCGGGCGCTCGAGGGCGAGATCGACGAGTTCATGGACAATCTCTCCCAGTCCGCGCTCGCCTTCAAACGCGCGGTGCAGATCTACCTGGCCGACGGCTGCTCGCCCGAATTCCAGGAGAAGCTGAGCCAGGTCAACGAGCTGGAGAGCCAGACCGACGATCTGCGACGCGGCATCGAGCGCCAGCTGTACGCGCAGACGCTGATCCCGGAATCCCGCGGCGACGTGCTGGGGCTGCTGGAGAACCTCGATTCGATCCTGAACCTGTTCGAGGGCGCGCTGTGGGGGTTCTCGATCGAGACCCCCGAGATCCCCGAGGACATGCACGGCGATTACGAGTCGCTGGTCGACCAGGCGACGCACGCGGTCGAGTGCATCGTGCTCGCCTCGCGCGCCTTCTTCCGCAACATCGAGGCGGTCGGCGACCACATGCACAAGGTCATGTTCTTCGAGAAGGAAGCCGACAAGGTCTCGACCAAGCTGAAGCGCCGGATCTTCGAGTCCAAACTCGACCTCGCGCAGAAGCTCCATCTCAGCCATTTCGTCGAGACCATCGACAACGTTGCCGACCGCGCCGAGGACGTCGCCGACAGGCTGGCGATCTACACCATAAAGCGCCAGTTCTAAGCGCGCCGCGACGATGGAGTTCGCGACCCTGTTCTTCCTCTCCAGCGGCCTTTTCCTCGGCTGGTCGCTGGGCGCGAACGACGCCGCCAACGTGTTCGGCACCGCGGTCGGCGCACGCATGATCCGCTTCTCGACGGCGGCGATGATCTGCAGCATCTTCGTCATCATCGGCGCGGTCATGAGCGGCGCCGGCACGACGCATACGCTCGGCAGGCTCGGTGCGATCGATACGCTGGCCGGCGCCTTCATGGCGGCGCTCGCGGCCGCGACCTCGGTGTACCTGATGACCAAGGCGGGGCTTCCGGTCTCGACGACGCAGGCGATCGTAGGCGCCATCGTCGGCTGGAACCTGTTCAGCGTCACCGAGACCGACCACGCGACGCTGTCGACGATTCTCGGCACGTGGCTGATCTGCCCCCTTATCGCCGCCGTCTTCGCGGTTCTGCTGTACCGGCTCGTCGTGCTGTTCCTGAGCCACGCGCAGCTCCACATGCTGCGTCGCGACGCGTACACCCGGCTCGCGCTCGTACTTGCCGGCGCGTTCGGTGCGTACAGCCTGGGCGCCAACAACATCGCCAACGTGATGGGCGTGTTCGTACCGGCCTCGCCCTTCGAGGACATCGTGCTGATCGGCGGCGCCGGCCTGACCTCGGCGCAGCAGCTGTTCCTGATCGGCGGCTTGGCGATCGCAGCCGGCGTGCTGACCTATTCGGAGCGCGTCATGATGACCGTCGGCGGCGGCCTGCTGCCGCTCTCACCGATCGCCGCGTGGGTGGCGGTCATGGCGCACTCGATCGTGCTCTTCCTGTTCGCCTCGCGCGGCCTGCAGCACCTGCTGCTGAGCTACGACCTGCCGACCATACCGCTGGTCCCGGTATCGAGCTCGCAGGCGGTCGTCGGCGCGGTGCTCGGCATCGGCCTGATGCAGGGCGGGCGGACGATCCGCTGGCCGGTGGTCGGCAGCGTCGTGCTGGGCTGGGTGGTGACGCCGGTCGTCGCCGGAATCGTCTGCTATGTCGGGCTATTCTTCCTGCAGAACGTCTTCGGCCAGGAGGTCTATCTATAGCTCCCGGCCGGTACCGGAACCCGCGGTCTCTCACTCCCCCTTCGGCTGCCAGAGGCCGAGCGTCGCGCCGGTCGGGTCGGCGATCACGCTGAACGCGCCGTAGCCCGGCACCTCCGTTGCGTCCTTCAGCACCGTCGCGCCGAGCGACCTCGCCTTATTCGTCGCCGCCGCGAGGTCGTCGACGAGGACGTACGCCATCCACATCGACGGTGCGCCCGGGACCGGATGCTGCATGATCCCGCCGCCGGTTCCCTCGCCGACATCGATCATCGTGTAGGCGCCGCCTTCGCCCATCGGCATGTCCGCCAGCTTCCAGTCGAACAGGCTGCCATAGAACGACCGCGCCTTGTCGACGTCGGTCGTGCTGAGCTCGACATGCACGAACGGATTTGCCATGACGTCCTCCTTCCCGGCGACACGGGGCCGGCGTCCTGGTTCGGGCCCCGCGACCCTGTTGCCACCCCGATGAATGGATCCCCTCCGGTCGTTGACCGGTCCGCACCACCCTAGACCGAGGCCGCGTCGGCGCCCGATCACAAGCTCGTGGGCGGTGCTGCCGAACGTTCCGCTCAGGCGTCCGAGGCCACTCGGATCTTGCCCTGGACGCCGTGCTTCTCGATCAGCCGTGCGACCAGCCCGCTCGCCCGGGCCTCGGCGGCGAACTGCGCGGCGGCTTCGTGCAGCGCGGTGCAGGAAGGCTTCGTCCCGATGGCCTGGAGCACCGACATGTAGCGCCCGTCGAGCACGCGCGAGCCGGGCAGGTTCCTGGCGTTCTCCTGCAGCGCCGGCACCAGGCCGGCCAGCGCGTCCAGCTTCTCCGTCACGAACAGCTGAAACGCGGCGGGCAGTCCTTTGGCGCGATGCAGTTCGGCGTGCTTCAGCGTGCGCGTGAGATACAGATCGTAGGCGGCGCGGTCCGAGACCGCGATGCGCACGCCCGGCCGGTCCACGTCGGCGACCGACGTCAGCGGCGAGTTCGCGGGCACGAGGTACGTCGCGTCGATTTCGACGTACGCATCGCAGAACGCGATCGTCTCGGCGCGCTTCGGCTCGACCGCGATGAGCGCGATGTCCCACCCGTCCCGTTCCGCGGCGTCGGCGACCTCGCCGGGCGTGGGATAGGTCACGTAGGAGACGGCGACGCCGAGACGTTCCGCGAACGCCGCCGCGAGGTCGGGGGCGACGCCCACCGGCTCGCCGTTCGGGCCGGTACCGGTCACCAGCAGGATATTGCCGAGATTGATGCCGACGCGCAGGGTGCCGGGAACGGAAAGCTCGGACAGGGCAGCGTGGTTCATGATCGTGCTCCTGTTTCGACGTGACGGGATGATCGACCGGGGGACGATGCGCGATCGCTCGTCGGAAATCAATTCCGCGCGATCCCGGCGCGCCGTCGGCGCACCGCCTCTTGTAAAGCGCCGGCGCTTGCCGCACGATTGGGGGCGACGGGATTCCGCCGCGCGACGCGCTTGGTGCGAGGTGAGCGCCGGGCGCGGCACCGGTCGGCGGAAGCCCGGGCGAGCGGGCGGGTTCGCCATCACCCCGAGCAACCGGAACCGAACGCAGCGCCGCCGCGCGGGCGGTCCGGGCCCGTGATCAAGCAAGGGCGGGAGGAAGACATTTCGGCTACGGAGTTCCTGATCCGGCTGCTCGGCGCCATCGCCTTGCTGTTGTGGGGCCTGCGCATGGTGCGCAGCGGCGTGACGCGCTGCTACGGAAGCAGCCTGCGCAATCTCCTCGGCGAGCATCTGCAGAACCGCTTCGCCGCGTTTCTTGCCGGCGTCGGCGTGACCGCCCTGCTGCAGAGCAGTACGGCGACCTGTCTGATGACCGCCTCGTTCGCGAGCCGTGGCCTGGTCGCCATGGCGCCGGCGCTGTCGATCATGCTCGGCGCGGATGTCGGCACGACGCTCGTCGCGCAGCTGTTCAGCTTCCCGATCGGCTGGCTCTCGCCGATCCTCCTGCTGTTCGGCGTGATCGCCTACAACATCGGCCACAACCAGCGAACGCACGAACTCGGCCGCGTCGCGGTCGGCATCGGCCTGCTGCTGCTGGCGTTGCGCCTGATCGTCGACAATGCGGCGGCGCTGCGCGGTTCGCAGACCGTGCTGATGGTTATCGAATCGCTCGCCGACGAGCCGCTGCTCGCGGTTCTCATCGGCGTCCTCCTGACGTGGCTTGCCCATTCCAGCCTCGCCATCGTGCTGCTCGTGGTGTCGCTGGTCGGCACCGGAGCCGTGCCCTTGCCGCTGGCCTTCGCGCTGGTGCTCGGGGCCAATATCGGCGGAACCGTGCCGCCGATCGTCGCGACGCTGTCGTCGGCGCCGGCGGCACGTCGCGTCGCCTGGGGCAACGCCGTCTTCAAGCTGGTCGGGAGCATCCTGGTGCTGCTGCTGCTCGAGCCGGTCGCCGCGGCGGTCGCCTTCGTTCAGGCGGAGCCGGTGCGCCAGGTCGTCAATTTCCACATGGCCTTCAACCTTGCGCTCGCCGCCGTGCTGGTCCCGCTGACCGGCGTGCTCGGCGACCTGGCGGTGCGCTTCATGCCCGATCCGCCCGGGCCGCCGGACGAGGCGGCGCCGCGCTACCTCGACCCGGCGGCCCAGGGCGAGCCCGCGCTGGCGCTGGCCTGCGCGGCGCGCGAGACGTTGCGGATGGGCGATACGCTCGACCTCATGTTGCGCGGCTCGCTGAAGGCGCTGCGCAGCGAGGATCCCGAGCACCTGCGCCGCGTCTCGCGCATGGACGACACCATCGACCGGCTGCACGAGGCGATCAAGCTCTACCTCACCGACATCCGGCGGCAGCCGCTCGACGCCGAGGAGAGCCGCCGCTGGACCGACATCATGTCGTTCACGACGAACCTCGAACATATCGGCGACATCGTCGACAAGAACCTGATCGAGCTGGCCGCGAAGAAGATCCGTTACGGCTATCACTTTTCCGACGACGGCCTCGCCGAGATCGAGGCCCTGCATCGGCGCGTGCAGGAAAATCTGCAGCTGGCGGTGAACGTATTCGTGAGCGGCGACCGGCAGCTGGCGCGCCGCCTGCTCGAAGAGAAGGAACGTTTCCGCGAGCTCGAATTCAAGGCGGCGGAGAACCACCACGAACGCCTGCGCCACGGCAAGCGTGAGAGCATCGAGACCTCTTCGCTGCATCTCGACATCGTGCGCGACCTGAAGCGTATCAACAGCCACCTGACCTCGGTCGCCTACCCGATCCTCGACAAGGCCGGGCAGCTTCGCCGCTCGCGCCTCAAGGAGGAGGAAGCGCCGGCGGAGACCCCGGCTGCCGCAGCATCCGCGCCGCCGACGCCGGAGCGTCCGACATCCGGCTGAGGGGCGCCGGCGCGGCGACGCGAGGGTGCGCTGCGCACCCGTTCGCACACGTCCATTTCCGCTTGTCTCGCACTGCCGGAAAGCGCAGAAATAGGCAAAACCGGCGGGACGGCCGGTACCGGTCCGCGGCGGCACGGCCGGAGGGGATCAATCATCGGCCACGGGAGACATCGAGATGAGCCCGCGCGGAATGCTCGACCTGCCCACCCTGAAGAAGCTGGTTCAGGAAGACGCGATCGACACCGTGCTCGTCGTCTTCCCCGACATGCAGGGCCGGCTCGTCGGCAAGCGCGTCACCGGGCATTTCTTCCTCGACTCGATCATGAAGGAGATGCACGCCTGCGACTACCTGCTGGCGCTCGACATCGACATGGAACCGGTGCCCGGCTATGCGGCCGCGTCGTGGGAGAAAGGTTACGGCGACTTCGTCGTCAAGTGCGACATGGCGACGCTGCGCCGCATCCCGTGGCTCGAGGGCACGGCGCTTGTCATGGCCGACGTCCAGGACCACGACGGCAACGACCAGCCGCACGCACCGCGTTCGATCCTCAAACGCCAGCTGGCGCGGGCCCGCGACATGGGCTTCACGTCGAAGATGGCGTCCGAGCTCGAATTCTATGTCTTCGACGACTCGTTCGAGACCTGCCACGAAAAGGGCTACCGCGATCTCAAGACCGCCGGCTACTACATCGAGGACTACCACATCCTGCAGACGACCAAGGAGGAGGGGCTGATCCGCGCCATCCGCAACGCCATGGACCATGCCGGCATCCCGGTCGAGACGTCGAAGGGCGAGTGGGGTCCGGGCCAGGAAGAGATCAATTTCAAGTACGCCGACGCGCTGGAGTCGGCGGACCGGCACACGATCTACAAGAACGGCGCCAAGGAGATCGCCTGGCAGCAGGGCAAAGCCATCACCTTCATGGCGAAATGGGATTTCGGCCTCGCCGGCAGCTCCTGCCACATCCACTCCTCGCTGTGGGATGCCAAGACCAACAAGGCGGCGTTCCACGACCCGAAGGGCGAGCACGGCTTCTCCACGACCTTCCGCCATTACTGCGCCGGCCTGCTGGCCTGCGCCGAGGAGATGGCCTATTTCCTCGCGCCCTACGTCAATTCCTACAAGCGCTTCCAGGCCGGCTCGTTCGCGCCGACGCGCATCGCCTGGTCGATGGACAACCGCACCTCGGGCTTCCGCGTGCTCGGCCACGGGCCCAGCCTGCGCGTCGAGTGCCGCATCCCCGGCGGCGACGTGAACCCCTATCTCGCCTACGCGGCGCTCCTGGCGGCCGGTCTGCACGGCATCGAGAACAAGCTCGAGCCCGAGCCCCTGATGACCGGCAACGTCTACGTGAGCAAGAAGGCGCGCGAAATCCCCAAGACCCTGCGCGACGCGCTCGATCGCCTCAAGCGCGGCAAGGTCCTGCGCGCCGCGATGGGTGACGACGTGATCGAGCACTACCTGCACACCGGCAATTGGGAGCAGTTCGAGTACGACCGCCGGGTGACCGACTGGGAGATCAAGCGCGGCTTCGAGCGTAGCTAGGCCAGTTCGGGGACGCGATATTTGTCTATCGTTCGCCGCGTCCGCCAGCCCCGGCATCGGCAACCATTCCGGCCGTCTCCAAGACCCGCTGCGGCGTGATCGCGGCGCGTTCGTCCGGCGTGCACGACACGTGCAGCGCGGCCGCGGCCTGGGCATAGGCCAGCGCGGCCTCGAGGTCCGACCCCAGGGCGAGGCGTGCCGCCAGCGCACCGGCGAAGGCGTCGCCGGCCCCGTGCGTCGAGCGCACCTCGGCCGCAAGCGCCGGGAAGTGTCGTGGTTTCAAGCCCGCCCGCGCGAGCACGGCGCCGTCGCCGCCCAGCGTCACGATCGCATGGCGGCCGCCGCTCGCGAGCGATCTTGCCGCCGCGACCGCGTCGCCGGTCGTCTCGACCGTGCGGCCGCAGAGCATCGCCGCTTCGATACGATTGACGACGAGCAGGTCGGTGTCCTCGCGCAGCCCCGTCGCGAACGGCCGCGCCGGGGCGGCGTTGAGGACGACCGTGGCGCCGCGCTTGCGGGCCTTGCCCGCGAGCACGGCGTTGGCCGGCTCGGGGATTTCGTTCTGCAGCACGACGACCCGCACGCTCTCGGGGATCTCGATCGACCCGGCATCGATCGCAAGGTTGGCGGCCGAGACGATGACGGCCCCGTAGTCGCCGCCGCCGTCGACGATCGCCACGCTCATGCCCGAGCTTGCGCCGGCAGCGACGGCGACCGCCGTGCGGTCGACGCCGGCCGCGTCGAGATTGGCGAGCAGTATCGTGCCGAACGCATCGTCGCCGACCATGCCGGCCAGCGCCGTCGGCGCGCCGTGCCGGGCGGCGGCGACCGCCTGGTTGCCGCCCTTGCCGCCGCAGACGTAACCGACCGACCGCCCGGGCAGCGTCTCGTCGAGCGCCGGCAGGCGGTCGGCAGTCACGATCACGTCGTAGTGCAGCGAGCCGGCGACGAACACGAGCGGCGCGGCCATCAGCCGCTGCCTCGCCCATAGAGAGCCTTCGCGACGATGCGCTGGCTGAGCGTCGCATCCTGGCGCGCGATCGCCGCCGCCAGCGCCTCGTCGTCGACGAGCCGCCTCGCGACGGCGCGCAATCGCTCGACGATCAGGATGTTGGTCCGCGTCTCCTCCTGCGGGTCGAGGCCGGAGCTGTCGGGGAAGGTGTCGAAATAGATCGCCCGTGCGTAGCCCATGCGCTCGAGCTCGACGAGCAGCTCCAGCGTCTGCACCGGATGCACGCTCGCGACCATCAGCCCGTCGTCGCGCTTGCCGTATCCGTCGTTGAGCTGCACGCCCAGCAGCCTCGAATGGCGGCCGACCAGCCAGGC
>JBFHDX010000007.1:0-64688 GCA_041584475.1 Alphaproteobacteria bacterium | reverse complement strand
GGCCGGCGTAATGTAGTTCTTGAAGCCCGCCGGCAGCGGATCGGGCTCGTCCGGCAGGTCGTCGTCGGGCGCGTCGTCGGTCTCGCGTGTGAAGGCCTTGCTCATGGGTACCTGACGTCGTGTCGGTTTACTATGGTTCCTCAATTATATAGTCGACGGTCGTTCCATGCCAAAAAGGCGGGCGAACCATATTCGCGCTGCGCTGCTCCGCGAGGTTCAATGCTGAACCGACACCGTCGGATAAGAGTACGATCTGCCGGATAACCGGTTAATGGTAAGATTCACTGAATCGATAACACGACCGCCGGTGTGTTGATGGCAGCTGTGACCGAGAAACCAGCCGACCCTAACGACAACTCCCCCCTGCCCCCCGCCATCGTCTTCCACGGGCTGGCGCACGCGCAGGCCGCGCTGGCGGCGGCCGAGGCGCTCGGCGTCCCGGTGACGCTGCTGAGCGCGCCGGGCGCGGCCGCCTATGCCGGGCCGGGCTGGTTCCGCGCCGTCGTCGACAAGGCCCGCGCCGCGCATCCCGACGCCGAGGTCACGCCGGTGCTCGATTGCGGCGACATGCCGGGCCACGCGCTGGCGGCGCTGCGCGACGGCGTCACGGCGATCCGCTTCGCCGGCGCGACCGCCGACAAGGTCGCCGAGATCGCAGAGCAATGCGGCGCCCGCGTGATCCGCGAGCGGCCCGAGGCGCTCGACCTGCAGGGCGTCGCCGGCAACCCCGCCGCGGCCTGCCGCGACTGGCTCGAGGGGCACATCGCATGACCGGGCGCACGCGCTGCCGGCTCTACCTGATCACGCCGCCGGCGCTCGACCCGGCGCCGTTCCGCGACGGGCTGGCCGAGGCGCTCGACGCCGGCGACGTCGCCTGCGTGCAGCTGCGCCTCAAGGACGCCTCCGACGACGAGATCCGCCGCGCGGCGGACGCGTTGCGCCCGCTGGCGCAGCAGCGCGGCGTCGCCTTCCTGATGAACGACCGCCCGGACCTCGCCGCCGAAACCGGCTGCGACGGCGTCCATATCGGCCAGGAGGACGTGACTTACGCCGAGGCGCGCCGCATCGTCGGGCGCGACGCCATCGTCGGCGTGACCTGCCACGACTCGCGCCACCTCGCCATGGTCGCCGCCGAGCAGGGCGCCGACTACGTCGCGTTCGGCGCCTTCTTCCCGACCGGCACCAAGGCGCCGAAGACGCGCGCCGAGCCGGAGATCCTGACCTGGTGGAGCGAGCTGATGGAGGTGCCCTGCGTCGCCATCGGCGGGATCACGGTGGAGAACTGCCGCGTGCTCGTCGAGGCCGGCGCTGACTTCATCGCCGTCGTCTCGGCGGTCTGGGACCATGCCGAGGGGCCGGGCGCCGCGGTGCGCGCCTTCAACGACGTCATCGCCGGCGTTGCGTAGGCCCGACGCAGCCGCTATAACCGCGCCGCCCTTCCCGACACCACGCGGTTTCATCAGGTCATGAAGATCAACGGCAACGCGATCCGCCCCGGCAACATCATCGAGCACCAGGGCCGGCTGTGGCGCGCGACGAAAATCCAGCACACCCAGCCCGGCAAGGGCGGCGCCTACCTGCAGGTCGAGCTCAAGGACATCCGTGACGGCACCAAGCTGAACGAGCGGTTCCGCTCGTCGGAGACGGTCGAGCGCGTGCGGCTCGACCAGAAGCAATACCAGTTCCTGTTCTCCGACGGCGACGACTACACCTTCATGGACAGCGACACCTACGAGCAGATCACGCTGAACGTCGACCTGATCGGCGAGGAGGCCGCGCGGTTCCTGCAGGACGGCATGACCGTGACGATCGAGTCCTACGAGGAGTCGCCGATCGGCGTCGAGCTGCCCGAGACGGTGACGATGCGCATCGTCGAGGCGGACCCGGTGGTCAAGGGCCAGACCGCGGCGTCGTCGTACAAGCCGGCGCTGCTTGAGAACGGCGTGCGCGTCATGGTGCCGCCGCACATCGAATCCGGGACCCGCATCGTCGTCAACACCGCAGACGCAAGCTACGTCGAGCGGGCGCGCGACTGAGCGGCGCCGCACAACTCGCACAGCGTATTGGAGCCCGCATGCCCCTGCGATCGGCCAACATCAACGTCATGGTGCGCGCCGCCGAGAAGGCCGGCCGCGCGCTGATCCGCGATTTCGGCGAGGTCGAGCAGCTGCAGGTCAGCCGCAAGGGACCCGCGGATTTCGTCTCCACCGCCGACATGAAGGCGGAGCGCATCGTCCGCCAGGAGCTGACCAAGGTGCGCCCGGCTTTCGGCCTGCTGATGGAGGAAGGCGGAGCGGTCGAGGGCAGCGACAGCGAGCACCGCTGGATCGTCGACCCGCTCGACGGAACGACGAACTTCCTGCACGGGCTGCCGCATTTCGCCGTGTCGATCGGGCTCGAACGCGCCGGGGAAATCATCGCCGGCGTCGTCTACGACCCGGTCAAGGACGAGGTGTTCTGGGCGGAAAAGGGCGTCGGCGCTTTTCTCAACGACCGCCGTCTGCGCGTCTCGGGGCGCAGCCGGCTCGCCGACGCGCTGCTCGCCACCGGCATCCCGTTCCTCGGCCACCAGGAGGGCGACGGTCACCGGACCTTCATCGCCCAGCTCGCCAGCGCCATGCGCCATACGTCCGGCGTGCGGCGCTGGGGCTCGGCGGCGCTCGACATCGCCTACGTCGCGGCCGGCCGCTACGACGGCTTCTGGGAGAGCGCGTTGAACCCGTGGGACTTCGCGGCGGGCGTCGTCCTCGTGCGCGAGGCGGGCGGCTACGTGACCGAGATCGACGGCGCGGCCCACCGCCTCGAGTCGCCGTCGATCCTTGCCGCCAACGACCGGCTGCACGCGGAATTCGTCAAGATCCTGCGGGATGCGGTTTGAACGGACGGGCCCGGGCGCCGTGCGCCGGCGGATGTTGTCCGCCAGCCACGGTCCGGGGTATGTTCGGTGCGCGCCGGCGCGGCCTGTTGCGGCGGGCGGAAGCCGGAACGGCAGACAACGAAATGGACGGCCGCGGTTCCACAGCCGATGACACAGAGGGACAGCCAGAAGCGCGTGCGGCGGCCCGCGGGCCGTCGCTGGCGCAGCCGCGCCGCCATGTCCGTGCTCGCCGTGCCGATGCTCGTCGCCGGCGGGCCGGCGGCCGCACAGACGGCGACGCAGGACCTGCAGGACCCGCCGCCGAGCGCGCCCGCATCGCGGCTGTTGGTGACGCCGCACGAATTCGAGCGCTGGATGTCGGCCACGCCGCAGGATGCGCGGCTGGCGGCAACGCCGCCGGAACAACCGCCGGAAAGGCTGACGGCCCCGCCGCCACCGCCGCGGCTCGCGTCCCCGCCGCCGCCGCCGAAACTCGCGTCCCCGCCGCCGCCGTCGCTCGCGCCGCCTCCCGCCGCGCCGGCAGCTGCGCCGGTCCCGAGCACCGCGCCGGGCGTGCCTGCAGCCGCCCCGCCTGCCGCGCGGGCCGCCACGCCGCCGGCTCCGCCCGACCTGTCGAATCCGCCCGGATCGCCGCAACTGGCCACACTTCCGCCGGATTCCGACGATACCAGTGGCGCGACGGATGCGGTGGTCGAACCGCTCGCCCGGCCCGGCGACATCCGTATCAGCTACGCCGCGGAGGCGACGGAACTGCCCGATACGGCGAGGGCGGCGCTCGACGGGCTGGCGGCATGGCTGCGCGAAAACCCGTCGACGCGCATCGAGGTCGTTGGCTACGCGGAGACGCCTTCGCCGACGGAAAGCGAGGCCCGGCGCCTGTCGCTGCTGCGCGCCCGCGACGTGCGCAGCTACCTCGTGGACCGCGGCGTTCTGAGCACCCGCATCGACGTGCGTGCGCTCGGGTCCCGAACCGAGGAAACACCGAGAAATCGGGTCGACGTGAAGGTGCCGCCACAATGACGCAGCCGGTGACTCCGGGCACGGTCATGCACGGCATCGAGTTGAGGAGCATTTCATGACGAGACCCAGCGGCTTCCTTGCCCGGATGATCCTAATCCTGGGGTTCATCATCGCCGGCATCGGCGCCGCGACGATCTACGGCGACCTGATCGACGCCTTCATGGCCAACGTGGTGATCAACGGGATCATCCTCTTCGTGTTCGTGATGGGCGTGCTGCACACGCTGCGAATGGTCGGCTCGCTCGCGCCCGAGGTGAACTGGATCGAGAGCTTCCAGCGCGACCAGGCCTCGGTTTCGAGCGACGCCGTGCCGCGCCTGCTGTCGCCGATGGCGACGATGCTCGGCGAGCGCAGCGAGCGTGCGCGCGGCCGCCTCAGCCTGTCGACGGTGGCGATGCGCACCCTGCTCGACGGCATCTCGACGCGGCTCGACGAGCGTCGCGAATATTCCCGCTACATGATCGGACTGCTGATCTTCCTCGGCCTGCTCGGCACCTTTTGGGGCCTCCTGCAGACGGTCAGCGCGATCGGCCAGGTGATCGGCGAACTGAGCGTCGGCGGCGACATGACGGCGATGTTCGAGAGCCTCAAGGCCGGCCTCGAATCGCCGCTCGGCGGCATGGGCACGGCGTTCAGCTCGTCGCTGTTCGGCCTCGCCGGTTCGCTCGCCCTCGGCATCCTGGACCTGGTCGCCGGCCACGCCCAGAACCGCTTCTACAACGAGCTGGAGGACTGGCTGTCGGGCCTGACCCGGCTCAGCGGCGGCATCGTCGCCGAGGGCGAGGGCTCGGTCCCGGCCTACATCCAGGCGCTGCTCGAGAAGACCGCCGACAGCCTCGAAAGGCTCGAACGGACGATGGGCAAGGCGGAAACCAACCGCGGCGCAACCGACCGGCACATGCTGGAACTCACCGAAAAGTTGAGCGCGCTCGGCGACCAGATGCGCTCGGAACAGCATCTGCTGGTCAAGCTGGCGGAGGCGCAGGCGGAGCTCAAACCGGTATTGGGCAAGCTTGCCGAGACGGTCGGCGGCGATCCGGCGATCCGCCAGGCGGTCCGCAACATGGACAAGACGCTGACCCGCGTCGCCGAGGAGGCATCGTCCGGCCGCGCGCAGACGCTCGAGGAGCTGCGCGGCGAGATCCGCTTGCTCGCCCGCACCGTCGCCGCTGCCTCCGGACAGCCTGCGAAGAAGGCCTGAGCCATGGCCGCGCTCTCCCGCCGGGGCCGCAACGCCGTCGACATCTGGCCCGGATTCGTCGACGCGCTGGCGACGCTGCTGATGGTCATCATCTTCCTGCTGATGATCTTCGTTGTCGCCCAGTTCTACCTGAGCGAGGCGCTCAGCGGGCGCGACGAGGCGCTCGACCGGCTCAACCGGCAGGTCGCGGAACTGGCGAACCAGCTGGCCCTCGAGCAGGAGGCCAACGCCGATTTGCAGTCGTCGGTCGCCCAGCTCTCCGCGGAACTCCAGAGCACGCTCGCCGAACGAGACCGCTTCGCCGGCGAGCTGGGCTCGCTGCGCGGTCTCCGCGACCGGCTCACGTCGCAGGTCGCCGAGCTGCAGGACCGCATCGATTCCTCCGATGCCGAGCGCAGCCGTCTGGCCGCGGCGCTGCAGGCCTCCGAGGCCCTGCTCGCCGAGCGCAGCGGCCAGCTGACGTCGACGCAGGCGACGCTGGAAGAGCGCTTGAAGGCGCTCGAGGAGGCGACGCAGAAGCTCCGCCTGACCGAGGAGGCGCTGGCGCGCAGCGAGCAAGCCTACGCCGACAGCGCGGCCGAGCTGGCGCGACGGATGAAGGAGCTGGAGGAGGCGAACAAGACGGTCACGACGGAGCGCGAGACGGTCGAGCTGCAGCTCAGGGAGCTTGCCGAGTTGCGCCAGGATATCATCGCCATGCAGGCGTACCGCGAGGAGCTGGAACAACAGCTGCAGCAGATGATGCGAAAGACGAAGACCGGAGAGGAGGAGCTGCTGCGCGAGCGCGAGATCTCGGCCGCGGCCAAGGCCCAGCTGGCCCTCCTGAACCGTCAGCTGTCGCAGCTGCGCGCCCAGATCGCCGCGCTCAACGAGGCGCTGGAGGCCTCGGAAGCGAGGGACAAGGAGCAGAGAGCGCAGATCGCCGACCTCGGATCGCGGCTCAATGCGGCACTCGCCAGCAAGGTGCAGGAACTGTCCCGCTACCGCTCCGAATTCTTCGGCCGCCTGCGCGATGTGCTCGGCGACCGTCAGGACATCCGTATCGTCGGCGACCGCTTCGTGTTCCAGTCCGAGGTGCTGTTCGCTTCCGGGGAAGCCGAGCTCGGCCAGGCCGGCAAGGAGCAGCTGGGGGCGCTGGCGCGCACCCTGATCGACATCGCCGGCCGGATTCCCAAGGACATCGACTGGATCCTGCAGGTCGACGGCCATACCGACAGGAATCCGATCCGGACTGAGCAGTTTCCGTCCAACTGGGAGCTGTCGACGGCCCGGGCGATCTCGGTCGTTCGCTTTCTGCAGCTGCAGGGAATACCGGCGCGCAACCTCGCGGCGACAGGCTATGCCGAGTACCAGCCGCTCGATCCCACCAACACGCCGGACGCGTACGCGCGCAACCGGCGCATCGAACTGAAGCTGACGCAACGCTGATTCGACGCCGCGACGCTGCGGCCTGCGCGGATCACGGCGCCACGCGGCGGCGCCGAGGTCGTCGCATGGCCGACCGGCGGCGGCGCGTACGTACTTCGGGATGGTACACGAAAGGCGATAGTTTCTTGCAATCGATGCACGGTCGCGCCAAAAATATGGCAGTACCCGCCAAGACGGGTGGAAATCGGGGGCACGCTTCGGCAAGGGCATTGTGAATTGATCGATAGTACGGGCAGTGAGTGGGCTTACCGGCCCGCGGACCTTGTCGTTCGGCGCGTTACCGCGAACGACCGACCGCTGCGCACGAGACCGGAAGGCCTCCAGACGTGCACGACGCGGGGTGGCGTCCAGAGCGCGAAGAGCGCGCTGCGACCGGATACCAGGGTGTAGTGGCTGCCATGACGGAATCGTTGCGTACATCTGCGGCGGAGGTGCCGACGATGTCTTCGATGCAACAACTGGATCAGTTCATCGAGTCGATTCGGGCGGCCCGTTCCCTTGACGACATCTATCAGGCCATCGAAGCCCAGGTGCGGGGCCTCGGCTTCGAGAAATTCACGTACCACGTGGTGCGGCCGCCGGAAGGTCCGCGGAAGCGTTTCTTCCTGTCGAATTATCCGAGCGAATGGGTCAACCACTATATCGAGCACGAATACGTCAACATCGACCCGATCGCGCCGCTCGCTTCGGCGACCGTGCTGCCCTTCTCGTGGCCGTCGCTGCGGCACGGCCGGCGCAAGAACCCGAAATGGGAGAAATTCTTCAACGAAGCCGGAGAGTTCGGGCTGAGCCAGGGTATCACGGTGCCGGCCCATGGCCCGGGCCAGTGCCTCGCGACATTCAATTTCGTCGCCGACATGGCGCCGCACGACTTCGAGCGGTTCTGCGATGCACAACGGCATTCGATTCATCTGACGGCCATGTACAGTCACCAGTCGGTGGTCGATCACGTCCTGATGGCACGCGGCGAGGAGCCCATTCTGCTTGCCCCGCGCGAGCGCGAATGCCTCCTCTGGTCGTCGCGCGGCAAGACGGTCTGGGAGATCTCGGAGATCCTGTCGCTGTCGCAGGAAACCGTCGCCGAATATCTGAAGTCCGCGGCGCGCAAGCTGGGCGTCTACAGCAAGACGCACGCGGTCGTCAAAGCCATCATCCTGGGCATAATCGTACCCTGATTCCCGGCACTTAGCGGGCCCATCCACGAAGAGAGAGGACGTGCGGGCAACCCCCCGATTTCGGGGGAATGCCCCGATTTCGATTTGCGGCTCCAATCGCAGCGCGTGGTCAAGCGCGGAGGGGCAGATGATCGACGTCGTGTCGCGGAGCGAACTGAACAATTATCCAGCCATGCTCGAGGCGATGTTCCGCTTGCGCTACCGGGTGTTCCACGAACGCCTCGCGTGGCGCGTCTCGACGCGCGGCGACAAGGAGCACGACAGCTTCGACGATCTCAATCCGCTCTACCTACTGGCCAATAACGACAACGGCGAGCTTGTCGGCACGTGGCGCATGCTGCCGACCGTCGGGCCCTACATGCTGCGCGACGTCTTTCCGCAGCTGCTCGACGGCGACCCCGCCCCGGCGAACCCGAAAATCTGGGAGGGCAGCCGTTTCGCCGTCGACTGCAGCAGGCACCGCAGGAACGGCCTCGGAACGCCGGGCAAGGTGACCGCGGAGATCTTCTGTGCCGTCGTGGAGTTCGGTCTCGCGCTGGGCCTGCGCGAGGTGGTTACAGTCTACGACGGCCGTATCGCGCGGCTGCTGCCGCGCATCGGCTGCCACCCGCAATGGCAGAGTCGGCGGCACCTGATCGACGGGACCGTGACCCTGGCCGGCCGCTTCTACATCAATGAGCAGGCGCTCGAAAAGATCCGGCGCGCCAACGGCATAACCGGCTCGGTGATCCGCAGCGCGCCGTGGCTCGTAACGCAGGCTGCGTAGCAAACCGCGACGGCGAGGGAAATCCGAAACGAGGACCGTACAGCAAGGAACGAAATCATGGAGCAAGACGACGGGGCGTTCACCGAATGCACCCCGGAGGCGTTTCGCCAGGCCCTCCGATATCTGTATGACGAGGCGGTCGCCCATGGCTGGCTTTTTCCGGCCCACTTCATCGGCGTCGCCGCCGAGGCGATGAAGGTCTACGAGGGGAAACGCAGCGACTGCATGGTGATCCCGTTCGATCCGGCGCGTCGGGCCGAGAAATCATCGCGTTCGAGCGGGAACGACCGCGGGTCCGGAGGATGGTAGCGCCGGTCAAGGCGAAAACGCGTCGGCGCGACACGCGGGTTGCGAGACCGGGTCCGCGCGGCGTGCCGATCTTCGGGGTCGCGCGCGCCGTGCGCTCGGACCCCCTCGGCTATTTCGTCAAGGCACGGCGAAAGTATGGCGACGTCGTCTGGTTTCGGGTCGGTCTCGATACGATCGTCATGCTGGCGCGCCCTGAAGACATCAAGCACGTCCTGCAGGACAACCACACGAACTACCGGAAGAGCAAGTTCTACGAGCCTCTCAAGCCGCTGCTCGGCCGCGGAATTTTCGTCAGCGAGGGCGACGAGTGGGTGCGTCAGCGGCGATCGGCGACGCCGGCCTTCTCGGGCCACAGGTTCGACGAGATGGCCCGGCAGATCGTCGCGGCGACCGAGCGGCGGATGCAGCACTGGCCGTCGGCGGACGACGCCAACGGCGATTTCGACGTCGCGCGCGAGATGATGCGGGTCACGTTCGAGGGCGTCGCCAGCGCGTTGCTCGGCCTGCACATGGAGGAACGTCGCTACGACGCCTTCCACGACGCGGTGACGCTGGTGTTCCGCCACGCCGAACAGTCGGTCTGGACCGGCGGGCTGCTGTCGCACGGCCTGCTGAAGCGTATCAACCGGCGCTACCGCGACGCGGTCGAGGAGATCGACCGCGTCATCTATGGCCTGATCGACGAGCGTGTCGCGCGGCCCCGGGCATCGGCCGACCTGTTCGACATGCTGATCGACGCTTGTGACCCGTCGACACGGAGCGGCCGCGAACTGCTGCGCGACCAGTTGCTGTCGTTCCTCGTCGCCGGTCACGAGACGACCGCCGTGGCGCTGGCCTGGACCTGGCACCTGCTGGCGCAGCACCCCGATATCGAGGCACGGCTGCACGCCGAGATCGACGAGGTCCTCCGCTTTCGCCCGCCGACCTTCGCCGACCTCCCGAAACTGCGCTATACCGGCATGGTCTTCGAAGAGGCGATGCGTCTTTACCCGCCGGTATGGACGATTTCGCGCGCCGCGATCGCCGACGACCGGATCGGCGACACCGACGTCCCGGCCGGCACCACCGTGATGATTTCGCCCTACGTGCTGCACCGTCACCCGGAATTCTGGCCCGACAGCGAACGCTTCGACCCCGAGCGGTTCTCGCCGCAGGCCGTCGCCCAACGGTCGCGTTACGCCTACATCCCGTTCGGCGGCGGCCCGCGCAACTGCCTCGGCAAGCGCTTCGGCATGATGGAAGGGCAGCTGATCCTCGCCATGATCGCCGGCCGCTACCGCGTGGTACCGGTCGCCGGGCAGACGGTGACGCCGGAGCCGGCGATCACCCTGCGACCACGCCACGGGCTCAGGGTTATCCTCCGGCCACGCTGCTGACATGCGTGCGGGTCGGGTGCGGCCGACGGGCCCGCGAGGCTATTCCGCGACCGCCGCGTCGTCCGGCCGCGATCCGAGCGCCCGGCCCTGGTCGAACTGGAGCTTGGCGAGCCGCGCATAGAGCCCGCCGGCCTCGACGAGCTGGTGATGCGTCCCCTGGTCGACGATGCGGCCATGATCCATCACGGCGATACGGTCCGCCTTGAGGACCGTCGCCAGCCGGTGCGCGATGACGATCGTCGTGCGGCCGCGCATCAGCGTGTCGAGCGCGACCTGCACGAGACGCTCCGACTCCGCGTCGAGGGCGCTGGTGGCCTCGTCGAGCAGCAGAATCGCCGGGTCGCGCAGGATGGCGCGGGCGATCGCGATGCGTTGGCGCTGGCCACCCGACAGCCGCACGCCGCGCTCGCCAAGATGGCTGTCGAAGCCGTCCGGCAAGCGGTCGAGGAATTCGCCGGCCGCCGCGGCCAGCGCCGCCGCGCGCACCTCCTCGTCGCTCGCACCGGGTCGGCCGTAGCGGATGTTGTCCCAGGCGTTGGCGGCGAAGATCACCGGTTCCTGGGGGACGAGCGCGAATCGTCGGCGCAGCGCCGCCGGGTCGGTGTCGCGCACGTCGATGCCGTCGACGCGCACCGTCCCGCCGTCCGGGTCGTAGAAGCGCAGCACGAGCTGCAGCACCGTGGTCTTGCCGGCGCCGGACGGGCCGACCAGCGCGACCGTCTCGCCCGGCGCGACGGTGAGATCGAGGCCGTCGAGCGCCGGCAGTTCGGGACGCGCGGGGTAGTGGAAGCGGACGGCCTCGAACCGGACCTCGCCGCGCGGCGGCTCCGGCAGCGGCCGCGGATTTTCGGGGGCCGAGATCTCCGGCGCGGTCGCGAGCAGATCGAGCAGGCGCTCCGCCGCGCCTGCCGCGCGCTGCACGTCGCCGATCACCTCGGAGATCGCGCCGACCGAGCCGGCGACGACGACCGCGTAGAAGACGAAGGCCGACAGGTCGCCGGCCGTGATCCGCCCGGCGATGACGTCGTGGCCGCCGATCCACAGGATCGTCCCGACCGCCCCGAAAACGAGCATGATCACGACCGCGGTGAGCAGCGCCCGCATCCGCACCCGGCGCACGGCGGTGGCGAACGCCGTCTCCGCCAGCGATCCAAATCGACGTCGGTCCAGGTCCTCGTGGGTGTAGGCCTGCATGATGCGCACGGCGTGCAGGGCTTCGTCGCCATGGGCGGACAGGTCGGCCACGCGATCCTGCGCTTCGCGGCTGAGGCGACGCACGCGGCGACCGAAGATCACGATGGGCGCGACGACGAGCGGCACGAAGAGAAACACCAAACCGGTCAGCTTCGGGCTTGTGATCGCGAGCATTGCGGTCGCGCCGCAGAAAAGCAGGAAATTCCGCAGCGCCACCGAGGCCGAGGATCCGATCACGACCTGCAGAAGCGTCGTGTCGGTCGTCAGTCTGGAGAGGATCTCGCCGGTCCGGGTGACCTCGAAAAAGCCGGGACTCAGCCCGACGACATGGTCGAAGACGGCGCGCCGCAGATCGGTGACGACGCGCTCGCCGATCCACGACACGAGGTAGAAGCGGCTGTAGGTCGCGACGGCGAGGACGACGATGACGATCAGCAGGACGAGCAACGCGGTGTCGAGCAGCGCCACGTCGCCGCTGCGGAACCCCTTGTCGACGAGGGCCCGCAGACCCTGTCCGAGCGCCAGCACCGTCGCCGCGGCGACGACGAGCGCGACGCCCGCGCCGACAGCCGCCGGCCAGTAGGGGCGGACGAACCGCAGCAATGCGACGAGCGTCCGCAGGTCGCGCGTGGCTTCCCGCTCTTCCTTGAGCCGCGCGTCGACATATGTGGGGTGGCGCAGGGTCATCGTTACCCGACCTTTGTGTGCGGCCAGATTGCACAAGCCCGCGCGCAAGGCAAGGGGGCAGGCGGCCGCTCGCCCGGCCTTGCAATCGCGCGAGGCTTCCTGTATAGAGCCGCGCCGGGCAGCACCGATGCCCGCCGCCGGGTTCCGGTTGCGACGGGCGGCGCCCGGCGCTGGAACTGCCGCATGATGTGCGGCGATATGACGGTGCCCCGCCCCTGCTCAGGGCCGGAGGGCGGTGGACGGGACATTTGGGGACGAGCGATGAAGGACGGAATCCATCCGGATTATCACGAGATCACCGTCGAGATGACCGACGGCAGCACCTACAAGACGCGCTCGACCTGGGGCAAGGCGGGCGACGTGATGAAGCTGGACATCGATCCGAAATCGCATCCGGCATGGACCGGCGTGCACCGCCTCGTCGACAGCGGTGGCCAGGTGGCGAAGTTCCAGAAGCGATTCGAGAAATTCGGCCTCAAGAAATAGGCCTGGCCGGCGGTCAGATTTCGGTCTTGCGGGAGTTGACGAACGCGTCGTCCAGTCGCTGGATGCGGCTGTAAAGCCGATAGCTGCGTTCCATCAGGTCCTGCAGCCCGTCGGGCAGGTCGTCCATGTCGTCGATGACGCGCCTGAGACACACCGCCTGTCCCTCGAGGCGATAGCGGTCCTCCCCGAAATCCTCTTCCGCGATCTCGCCTTCCTGCACCGCGCGCTGGGCGAGCAGCCACGCCATGACCTGCGTCAGGCGGCTGGTCAGCCGCATGGTCTCCTGCGTCAGCGTCAGCTGGTCCGTCGGTTCGTCGCTGATGCGCAGGGCGGGTACCGCGAACTCGACGTAATTGCGCGCCTCGACGAGCAGGTCGAAGGCTTCGTCGTAGGTGCCGCGAAAGAAAAGCGGCGCACGGACCGTTTCCGCATCGTCCTTCCCGGTTCGATCGTCCATCGCCACCTCCTGACGCCGCGACGGCGCAATCGACCATCGCTAAGTATTTAATATAGATGATTTTTCCCGATGCCGCAAATTTCCGCGCCGTTAACCAACCACCCCCTTGAATCGAAAAAGCCCTTTCCTACATCGAAATCGTCCCGACGCCGTACGAGGGTCGGGGCCCCGGGGAACGGGAACGTTCCCGTCAGGCTCGACCGATTTGGTGGGCCAAGACGACCATATCGCTTGATCAAAGGAGGATGTGGCTATGCGTACCGCTTTCGATTTCTCCCCCTTCACCCGTTCGACGGTCGGCTTCGACCGGATGCTGCGCCTGCTCGACAGCATGAGCGCGACCGGCGAGGCGCCCAGCTATCCGCCGTACAACATCGTCAAGCTCGCTGACGACGCATACCGGATCTCGGTTGCCGTGGCCGGCTTCGACGCGGACGAGCTGGAGGTCAAGACCCAGGACGGCCAGTTGACCATCCGCAGCGTGGCGGCGAACGACAGCGAGAAGGAGGAGGTCAGCTACCTGCATCGCGGCATCGCGCGGCGCGCCTTCGAGCTGCGCTTCAGCCTGGCCGACTACATCGAGGTGAGCGGCGGACATCTCGACAACGGTCTTCTCAACGTCGACCTGGTCCGCAACGTGCCCGAGGCGATGAAGCCGCGGACGATCACGATCTCGGGGCCGTCCGGCAAGAAGTCGCTGACCGGCAAGAAAGCGGCCTGACGGCCGTTTGCAGCCTGTAACCAAGGGAGGGCGCGCCGATCCCCGGCGCGCCCTTCGCGCGGGCGCTATCGCGCCGGCGCGGAAGCGGCGACCACGAGCGGTTCGAGCGCGGCGCGGATCTTGTCCGGCACCGGCACCGGGCGCCGCGAAGCGCGGTCGACATAGACGTGCACGAACCGGCCGAGCGCCGCCGGCGCCTCGTCTCCGCGCCGGAACAGTCCGATCTCGTAGGCGACGCTCGAGCGACCCAACCGCACGACCCGCAGGCCGGCGTCGACGATATCCGGAAAAGCCAGCTCGCGCAGGAAGCGGCACTGCGTCTCGGCCACCACGCCGAACGCCGCATCCGCATGAATATCCAGCCCGCCGGCTTCGACCAGGTGGGCGTTCACCACGGTATCGAAGTAGGAATAGTAGACGACGTTGTTGACGTGCCCGTAGACGTCGTTGTCCATCCAGCGCGTCGGTATCGCGCGGAAATGCGGGAAATCGCTGCGTTTCAGCTCGTTGTCGTCGGTCATTTTCGGCAGCACCGCGATCGTGCGAACGCCATCGGGCGCAGCGCGGGGGCCGGCAGCGGTCGAAATATTGGGGCCGTCCCGGTAGAGACGGCCCCTATTGATTGTTGAGCAGTTCCAGCAGACACGGATCTCATCCCGCATGGCACGAACGGCTGCCGCAAAAACGGCTGGAAACCGGCCTTGCCGGGCACTGCTGGTCTGCCTACCTGTCCAACTTGCCCACGGACGATAAGGTAGCGCCGAATGTGACAATCGTCAAAAAAAAATGAGCCGCATCAGCGGCTCAAGTTGGACAGGGAGGCATAAACGGGGGATCGAATACCCAGAGTATGCTAACTAGGGGCCTCATAGGGCACCCCCTTTATGCATCCCTGCCAACTAACAAATGGTTAACGCGGGGAAAAAATTCCTCAAAAAAACCGCCGACCCCGGTGTTTTTGCACGGAATGGTCGATAAAGCACTGAAATAATGAACTTTTGACAAAACCCCGATGGCTCTGGCCGGGTCGATTACTTGCGAAACACCGACTCGGCCGCCGACCGGGCACCCTGTTTCTTTGTTATTTCCGCGCGTACCCGTTCGATTTCCGCCTGAAGTTCGACGATATATTCCTCAAGCGCCTCTATCGACAGTATATCGAGATTCTTAACGACCGGTTTCTGTTTGCGCGGCTCCCGGTCCTCGTCTTCCATTCGTCCCATACCCCCGCCATGACGGCAACAGACCGGAATAGTGGCGGCATCGGGCGGAAGCCGCAAGTGCGCACCGGCCGCGTCGGCGGGCCGATGGTTGCGAGCGGCGCGCGAGCCGACGCCGCCCGCCGGCGTCGAGCGCGATTGCACCGCCGACCCCCGGCGTTATATAAGGCCACAGCACGACGAAGAACGGGTCGCCCCGGCCGCTGCCGGTCCGGCCCAGAAAATCCTTGGAGAGACGATGCCCAAACCGCTCATGCCGAAGGCGACCGCCATATGGCTGGTCGATAACACCACGCTTTCCTTCGATCAGATTGCCGAGTTCTGCGGACTGCACAGGTTGGAGGTCCAGGCCATTGCCGACGGCGAGGTGATGGGCGGCATGACCGGCATGGATCCGGTCGCCAACGGGCAGCTGACCAAGGAGGAGATCGCGCGCGCCGAGGCCGATCCGGACTATCGCCTGCAGCTTGCGGTGAGCGACATGCCGGCGCCGGTGGCACGCCCGAAGGGGCCCCGCTACACGCCGGTGTCCAAACGACAGGAAAAGCCCGACGCGATCGCCTGGCTGCTGCGCCATCACCCGGAGCTGAGCGATGCCCAGATCGGTCGGCTGATCGGGACCACCAAGCCGACGATCAATTCGGTTCGGGACCGGTCGCACTGGAACATCGCCAATCTGCGGCCGCGCAGCCCGGTCGAACTGGGGCTCTGCTCGCACATGGAGCTGACCGAGGCGGTCGAGAAGGCCCGCCGGTCGGGGCGCCGGGGCGCGGCCATTCCCATGGAAATGCAGTCGGAATCGCGCGATCCCGTGAAGTTCGACGAACCGGCCGGCGACTGATCGCCGCGGCGCCCCGGCGACCGCCGGGACGTCACGGCTTGACGGGCACGGTGTAGTTCAACGCGAGCCGGCCGCCGTCGGCGTAGATCGACTGACCGGTGATATAGCTGGCGTCGTCCGACGCCAAGAAGACCGCGATACGACCGATTTCCGCGGGCTCGCCGATGCGTCCGAGCGGCGTACGCATGAGGATGCGCGCCATCGCCGCCTGGTCGCTCGCAACCGACTTCAGGACGTCCGTCATGATCGAGCCGGGTCCGATCGCGTTGACGCGGATTCCCTTGTCCGCGAGCGCGAGCGCCATGACCTTGGTCAGCTGGTTCACCCCGCCCTTGGCGACGACGTAGGGGGTGATCGTCGGGATCGCCATCACGGCGTTGACCGAGGACATGTTGATGATGGTGCCGCCGCCGCCCTGGGCGACCATGCGCCGGGCCGCGGCCTGACCGGTAAGGAACACGCCCTTCAGGTTCACCCGCAGCACGCGATCGAAGTCTTCTTCCGAGAGATCGAGGAATTCGCAGGCATGGACGATGCCGGCGTTGGCGACCGCGCTGTCGACGCGGCCGTAGGCCTCGACGGTCCGCTCGATAAGTGCCTCGACCTGCGCCTTGTCGCCGACGTCGCAGGGGACGAACGTCGCCTCGCCGCCGGCGCCGCGTATCGCCTCGGCGGTGCGCTCACCCTCACCCGCGTCGACATCGGAGACGACGACGCGCGCACCTTCGGTCGCCATGCATTCCGCGCAGGCGCGCCCGATCCCTCGCGCTGCGCCCGTCACCACCGCCACCTTGTCCTTGAGCCTCATGTCCCGATCCTCCGCTCGCATGGGTCGCCGTGCAGGCTGCCACGCGCGGATTCCGCCCGCAAGGGACTGCGCGGCGCGGCCATCCGCGTTCACACCCGCTGACATCGACGCGAGCTGTGACGCGCATCACCGCCCCGCGTCGGGTTCTGCGGCAGGGTAAGGGCACGCGGACCGGCGACGGGCCGGTCCGACACAGCAAAGGAGAGGGCAATGGCACGCGAAGGACGCGACAATCCGAATCCCCGCACGGCGATCGTGCGCATCTTCGCCGCGGTCGCGGTCGCGCTGACGCTCATGCTCGCGATCGTGCCCGCGGCGACCGCCCAGCAGGCCTGCAACACGCACGACAAGATCGCGCGGCTGCTCCAGGGCCGCTTCGCGGAGGCCCCGGTGGCCGCCGGTCTCGAGAGCAGCGGCCGTCTGCTGCAAGTGTTCGCCAGCAGCGACGGGGCGACCTGGACCATGGTCGCCACCGCTCCGGACGGCACCAGCTGCGTGCTCGCCGTCGGCGAAGCGTGGCAGGAGGCGGTCAGGCCGCAGCCTGGTCCGGGCGCGTGAATTCGTCCGCGCCCGGTCGCGGCCGTGCAGCGGACTTCATGCGATCGCCGCACCGGTTACTTCGGCGGATATCCGACCGTCTTCAGGGCGTCGGCGATCTCGCCGAGAATCGCCGGGTCGTCGATCGTCGCCGGCATGCGGTACTCCTCGCCGTCGGCGATCTTCTTCATCGTGCCGCGCAGGATCTTGCCGGAGCGCGTCTTCGGCAGGCGCTGAACCACCGTCGCGGTCTTGAAGGCGGCGACCGGGCCGATCTTCTGGCGCACCATGCCGACGACATCCTTGACGATATCCTCGTTCGACTTGCCGACGCCCGACTTGAGAACGAGGAAACCGAGCGGCAACTCGCCCTTGAGTTGGTCGGCAACGCCGATCACCGCGCATTCGGCGACGTCCGGATGGCTCGCCAGCACCTCTTCCATACCGCCGGTCGAGAGCCGGTGCCCGGCGACATTGATGATGTCGTCGGTGCGGGCCATGACGAAGATATAGCCGTCCGCGTCCAAGTAGCCGGCGTCCCCGGTCTGATAGTAGCCCGGGAATTCCGCGAGATAGGACTCGACATAACGGTCGTCCGCGTTCCACAGCGTCGGCAGACAGCCGGGCGGCAACGGCAGTTTGACGGCGATCGCCCCCATGTCGCCGCGCGGCAGCGGATGCCCGGCCGTGTCGAGTATCTGCACGTCGTAACCGGGAACCGCCCGTGTCGGCGAGCCGGCCTTGACCGGCAGATGCTCGATGCCGAGGCAGTTGGCGCCGATGGCCCAGCCGGTTTCCGTCTGCCACCAGTGGTCGATGACAGGCACGCCGAGCCTCTCCTCCGCCCAGTGCAGGGTATCCGGATCGGTACGCTCGCCGGCGAGGAACAGGGCCCGGAACCGGCTCAGATCGTGCTTGCCGATGAGTGCTCCTTGCGGATCCTCGCGCTTGATGGCGCGAAACGCGGTCGGCGCCGTGAACAGGGTGGAAACGCCGTGCTCCGCGATGACGCGCCAGAACACGCCGGCGTCCGGCGTGCCGACGGGCTTGCCCTCGAAGACGATGGTCGTGCAGCCGTGCAGCAGCGGCGCGTAGACGATGTAGGAATGCCCGACGACCCAGCCGACGTCCGACGCGGCCCAGTACACCTCGCCGGGGTCGACATTGTAGATGTTCTTCATCGACCATTTCAGCGCGACCATGTGCCCGCCATTGTCGCGAACCACGCCCTTCGGCCGGCCGGTCGTGCCCGAGGTATAGAGGATGTAAAGCGGATCCGTCGCCGCCACGGGCACGCAGTCGGCCGGGGCTGCCCCGTCCATCGCCTCTTTCCAGTCGATGTCGCGACCGGCGACGAGCTCGCAGGTCCGCTGCTCGCGCTGCAGGATCACGCAGTTCGCGACCGTGTTGCCGGCGATCTCGATCGCCTCGTCGAGCAACGGCTTGTAGGCGATGACGCGACCCGGCTCGATCCCGCACGAGGCGCTGACGATGACCTTCGGGTTGGCGTCCTTGATCCGCGTCGCCAGCTCGTTCGCCGCGAAGCCGCCGAACACCACCGAGTGGACCGCGCCGATGCGCGCACAGGCCAGCATGGCGACCACGGCCTGCGGCACCATCGGCATGTAGATGATCACGCGATCGCCTTTGCCGACGCCGAGCCCCAGCAGCACGCCGGCAAAGCGCGCCGCCTTGTCCTTGAGCTCAGCGTAGCTGAGGATCCGCTTGGTGCCGGTGATCGGGCTGTCGTAGATGATCGCCGCCTGATCGCCGCGACCCGCCTCGACGTGACGGTCGACCGCGTTGTAGCAGGTATTAACGACGCCGCCCGCGAACCAGCGGTAGAAGGGCGTCCGGGAATCGTCCAGTACCTTGTCCCATTTCTTTATCCAGTCGATACCTTCGGCCGCCTCCGCCCAGAAACCTTCCGGGTCGGCTAGCGAACGGTCATAGATCTCATCGAATCGGCCGGCCATCTGTCTGTCTCCTCACGTCGGAAAAGTGTACCCTCACCTTCCCGGGCTTCCCTGTTCGTTGGCCGTGCGATTATAGCGGGACGATGATCGGGACCGGAAGAGACCCACCCCGCGCGGCCGACGGCCTGTTTTGCGCCCCTTGTGGCAGACACCGGCACGTCGCCGCAAGTCCGTTCTGCATGACCGCGCGAAACGCAGGCCGGCGGCAACCAGCGGCGCCGCTCCTCACGCCGGCGTCACATCGCGGACGACTGCCGCCGATCGGCGGCGAACCAATGGGCCGCGACCGCGAGAACGCGGAATGGTTGAGTTGCCGGCGAGTAATTCGTGAGTGATTACTTCGAATAACGAGCTTGTGAGCGGTTAAGTGCGTCTTAACCATACCTATTACAGGATAGGGCCGCTGAACGAACGTATTTGGCGCGTCGATACCCCATGGCGAGCCGGACACCGACCGCACCCTCAGTCGCTGCGGGTTTCGGCGGTGAATCGATTGGTGCAGGAAGTCAGGGCCCGGGCATATGACGACGATCTGGACGACTCTGCGAAAGGCCGCAACGATACGGCATTTGCTGTTCGTTCTGATCTTCGTGCTGAGCGTGATCATTCTCTACTACACGATCGGTCTCGCCGTCGAAGCTTACAAGAATCGCGAGAACGCGGTCGCCGCCGCCTGGAGCAATCGCGCCGCCGACCTCGTGCTCGAAACATCCAGCGCGTTGGCCGGTGAGCGCGAAGCGATCGAAATCGGCCTTGCGACGCTGGCCCGCTCCGGAGCGATGCGGCGGGATCTGCTGCGCTCCGTCGAGCGTCATCGAGAGGCCGCGCGCGACGGCGTGCGGCGAATCCTGGAGCAGGGGCGCAAAACCGACTATGTCGTCGGCAGCCGGACGGCCCTTCTGGATGCCGTGCGCAGCCGACATGCCAATGTCGAGGACGTGCGGCGCCGCGTCGATGAGGCCTTCCGCACCGGCAGCGCCTTGCCCGGCGGTGGCCTGCTCGACGACTGGTCGACCGCCGT
This sequence comes from Alphaproteobacteria bacterium, assembly GCA_041584475.1. Taxonomy (GTDB): domain Bacteria; phylum Pseudomonadota; class Alphaproteobacteria; order UBA8366; family JADFVY01; genus JBFHDX01. The sequence goes on along the minus strand of JBFHDX010000007.1, from coordinate 44,587 downwards.
CAGCGCGCTGCTTGCGGCGCTGGGCGACTACCGGGCGGCGATCACGTTTCGCGCCGACCGCCGCCTCGACATGGCGCATCCCTTCGCCTGGATCCAGGCCAACACGATGCTGAAGCAGGCGACGTGGAGCATCCAGGAATTCACGGCGCGCGAGCGCACCGAGATCGCCAACGCGATCTCCGGCGGCCGCGCCCTTACGCCGAGGCAGCTGCAGCGCATCGGCGAATGCCGCGGCCGCATCATGGAAGGCTGGACGATGCTGCGCGCCTACGCCCTGCATCCGGACGCCGATCAATCCGTCGTCCGCGCCATCAGCGAGGCGGAACGCCAGTATTTCGGCGAGTTCTCGGAGCTGCGCGAGGCCGTTCTGGCAGCCGGTATCGACGGCACTGCCTATCCCGTCTCGGCGGAGGCCTGGCGCTCGCAGTCGGTTGTCGCGGCCGAGGCGGTCCGGAAACTGTCGGAGCTGGCAAGCAGCGTGTCGTCCGAACTTGCGGAGCGGGCGGTTGCCCGCGGCTCGCGCAACATCCGCGTCGATCTGGAGCTGCTGGTGCTCGGCCTGCTCGGGATATTCGCGGCGATATGGGTCGTGCAGCGCCGCGTGACCCAGCCCTTGAGCCGCATGACCAGGGCGATGGGCCGGCTGGCCGAGGGCGACGTGTCGATCGAAGTGCCATCGCTGTCGCGGGTAGACGAAATCGGCGCCATCGCGCGCGCGCTCGCCGTGTTCAAGGACAACGCGATCGAGAAGGAGCGCATGCACGCGGAGCAGGAGCTGAGCAAGCAGCGCACCGAGGAAGAGAAACGCCGCGCCGTCCTCGACCTTGCCGACCGGTTCGAATCGCAGGTCCAGGCGCTTGCCCGCGACGTCCTGGCATCGGCGCAGCGCATGCGCGACGCCGCGCAGCAGATGTCGTCCGCCGCGGAGCGGAGCAACCGCCAGTCAGCCAACGTCTCGGCGGCCTCCGAGGAGGCCAGCGCGAACGTCGAGACGGCGGCGACCGCGACCGAGGAGCTCGACGCTTCGATCGGCGAGATCGGGCGCCAGGCCGTGCAATCCTCGAAGATCGCCGGAAAGGCCGTGGAACGGGCCCGCGACACGGAACAGGCGGTCAAGGGGCTTACCGGCTCGGCTCAGCGCATCGGCGAAATCGTCGACGTCATCAGCGAGATCGCCGGGCAGACGAACCTTCTTGCCCTGAACGCGACGATCGAGGCCTCGCGGGCGGGCGAGGCCGGGCGGGGCTTCGCGGTGGTCGCCCAGGAGGTGAAGAACCTCGCCAACCAGACGGCAAAGGCGACCGACGAGATCGCCGCCCAGATCACCGCCATCCAGACCGAGACGCGCGGCACCGCAGAGGCGATTGCCGGGGTGCTCGACATCATTCACGAGATCAGCGAAATCGCCGCGACGATCGCCTCGTCGGTCGAGGAGCAGAGCGCGCAAACCAAGGAAATCGCGCGCGGCGTCCAGGAGGCCGCGAAGGGCACGCACAGCGTCTCGCAGAATATCGAGGACGTCGCCCGGGCCGCGGGAGAGACCGGCGCCACGGCCGAAGAGGTGCTGCGGGCGGCAACCGGGCTCAGCGAGCAGGCCGATGTCCTGGGCAAGGAAGTGGAGCGCTTCCTGTCGGGCGTCCGCGCCGGCTGATCGCACACTCGGGGACGGAGCGACCGCCCGGACCGTAACCGGGCGGCCCGGCGCCGACCAGCCGTGCGAGTGCCTTCCCGTGCGGCACATCGCCCCGCCGTGCCCCTCCATCGTCACCGGAACGGTTGCCGCCGGCGGTCGCTCGCTTGGCCGGCGCCGCCTTGTCGGCGGTCGCGCGTTGCGTCCATTATGGATCACGGCGCGACAGCGGTCGCTGAGGCTTATCCGTATCCCGGGGAGCGCGTGAGATGGCAGGCAACTCCTACGACACCGACCTCGATCGCAATTCGGCGAATTTCGCTGCCCTGACCCCGCTGAGCCTGATCCGCCGGGCGGCATCGGTCTATCCGGACCACCCGTCGATCATACACGGTGACCGCCGGTTCACCTGGGCGGAGACCTATGCGCGCTGCCGCCGGCTCGCGAGCGCGCTGAGCCGGCGCGGCATCGGCCGCAACGATACCGTTGCGGCGATGCTGTCGAACGTCCCGGCGCTCTACGAGGCGCATTTCGGCGTCGCCATGGCCGGCGGCGTCCTGAACGCGATCAACACGCGCCTCGACGCGGCGACGATCGCGCATATCCTCGACCATGGCGAGGCGAAGATGCTGCTTGCGGACCGCGAGTTTTCAGCCGTCCTGCGCGATGCGCTCGGCCGCTGCCGGACCCCGCCGGCGGTGATCGACGTCGACGACGCGGAAGTGTCGGCAGGGGACTTCATCGGCGAGATGGAGTACGAGACGTTCCTGGAATCCGGCGACGCCGATTTCGAATGGACGCCGCCCAGCGACGAGTGGGACGCGATCGCGCTGAACTATACGTCGGGTACGACCGGCAACCCCAAGGGGGTCGTCTATCACCACCGCGGTGCCTACCTGCTGGCGATCGGCAACGTGCTGACCTGGAACCTGCCGAACCACCCCATCTACCTCTGGACGCTGCCGATGTTCCACTGCAACGGCTGGTGTTTTCCATGGACGCTTGCCGCGGTTGCCGGCACTAGCGTCTGCCTGCGCAAGGTCGGCGCCGGAAACATCTATGCCGCGATCCACGACCGCGGCGTGACGCATTTCTGCGGCGCGCCGATCGTCCTCAACATGGTGATCAACGCGACCGAGCAAGAGCGCGTGCGGCCGCTGCCGCACCGGGTCGCGGTGATGACCGCGGCAGCGCCGCCGCCGGCTGCGGTGCTGCAGCGCATGGAGGAACAGGGCTTCCACATCACCCACGTCTATGGGCTGACCGAGGTTTACGGGCCCGCCACCGTCTGTGCCTGGCACCCGGAATGGAGCGAACTGCCGATCGGCGAGCAGGCGCGGCTCAAGGCACGCCAGGGCGTTGGCTACGCGGTGCTCGAGGATCTGACGGTTGCGGACCCGTCGACGCTGGAGCCGGTGCCGCGCGACGGGGAGACCATGGGTGAGGTGCTCATGCGCGGCAACATCGTCATGAAGGGCTATCTGAAGAATCCCGCGGCGACGCGCGAATCGTTCAAGGGCGGATGGTTCCACACGGGCGATCTGGGCGTCATGCACGCCGACGGCTACATCGAACTCAAGGACAGATCGAAGGACATCATCATCTCCGGTGGCGAGAACATCTCGACGATCGAGGTCGAAGGCATCCTCTACAAGCATCCCGCGGTGCTGGAGGCCGCGGTCGTGGCGCGGCCCGACGAGAAATGGGGCGAGACCCCGTGCGCCTTCGTGACGCTGAAGCGGGGAGCGTCGGCGACCGAGGACGAGATCATCGCCTTCTGCCGCGACAACTTGGCGCATTTCAAATGTCCGCGCACGGTGGTCTTCGGCGATCTGCCCAAGACGTCGACCGGCAAGGTCCAGAAATTCCTGCTGCGCGAACAGGCGCGGACGCTCTGAGAAAATCAGACGCCATGGCGCCGGCTGGCGCCGTGGCGCCGATCTCGGCGACGACGTGAAGCAAGCCCACGCTGTCGCCGGTACGGCGCAGCGTCAGCGCTGGCCGGCCGGGCAACACCCGCGGGCACGGCCCCGATCTGTTGTGGCGCGCGTTCGACGCCCCGCCGGGCGCGCCGCCGGCTTCTCCGCGGTCGATCGGCCGTGTCAGGAATGCATCAGACGTTCAATTTCGTCCTTTATCGCCAGCTTCTGTCGTTTGATGTCGTGCAACACCACGGTATCGGGCAACGGCCTGGATTCTTCGTCCTCGAGCAGCTTTTCGAGGTCAGCGTGTTTTTCCTTGAGGGCCTTCACTCGATCCTGAAGCGACATCGTCTCACTCCCATCTGCAATTACCGATCATGCTTGCCGGTCACCACGCAACCCGCGCCCGCCGGCCGGGGCCGGCCCCGACGCGCACGCGGCGCACGCGGCGCACGCGATTCGGGGCAAGCGAAAGACACCCCTCGGGGGTGCCTCTTCGGACGTCTGGCGGTCCGCCGGGAAGTGGAGTCAGTTCCGAAACCGGTCATCTGTGGTCGTTATGATACGCCCGAACGACCGCGATGTCAGCACGCAACCGATCAATTTTTGGGCGGCAGGGGCGCCGTGGGCGCCGCGGTGCGCATCATCGCCTCCGCCGCCTCCGCGAGACGTTCGAGGCCCGCCCGATCATCGGCACCGACCTCGACGCCCGCCGCGGCGGCGAAGCCTTCGAGGTTCGCCAGGGCGGCGGCGCGCCCGTGCTCGCGGGATTCGCGTGGCCGCAAGCGCACGAGCGATGCGAGCGCGGTCTGCTGGATGCGCTCCGCCGTCAGTTCCAGATCCTTGACCTGCCGCCGCAGCGACGCGGCGTCGGCATCGGGAACGCCCGGCCAAGCCGCACCCTTCATGCCGCGGCGGACGGCACGCAGCGGTTCCACGACATCGGCCCGCCACGCGGCGCTGGCGGCCAGCAGCCGTTGCCAGTCCCCGCGGCCGATCCGGCCGTGCCCGCGGCTTGCGGCCCAGCATGCGAACATCAGCAGATTGACGTCGAGCCCGAGCCGGTCCTGCAAGTCCAGGCAGGCCGCTTCGACCCCCGGGCGGGCATAGAGCGCCAGCGAGAACTCCCAGAGCGACTGCGCGGCCTCGCCGTTCACCGGTCGCCGAGGCAGATGCCGAGTCCGCGCGCCGTGCGCACTATGGCGCCGTCGATATCGACGAGATGGGGACGGGCGATCACGGCCTCGATGGGCACGTCGATGACGTTGCGCGCGTGCCATGCGACCATGCGGTCGAACCGGCCCTCGGCGACGAGATCGACGGCATGGACGCCGAAGGCCGCAGCCACGATCCGGTCCCGCGCGTCGGGCACGCCGCCGCGCTGGACGTGGCCGAGCACGGTGACGCGGACCTCGGCGCCGGTCGCCTCCTCGATACGCTCGCCGAGATAATGGCCGATGCCGCCGTACCGCTTGGCCTCCCCGGGGTCGGACTGGACGACGGTGTCGCCGGCTTCGGTCGGCACCGCCTCGGCGACGACGACGAGCGCGAAATTCCGTCCCTGCCTGCGGATGCGACCGATCTGCTGCGCGATGCACTCGATCTTCCAGGGAATCTCCGGAATCAGGATCACGTCGGCGCCACCGGCGATGCCGGCGACCAGCGCGATATGACCGGCGTCGCGCCCCATGACTTCCAGAACCATCACGCGGCTGTGGCTTGCCGCCGTGGGCTGCAGCCGGTCGAGCGCCTCCGTCGCCACCTGCACCGCCGTATCGTAACCGATCGCGACCTCGGTCTCGGCCACGTCATTGTCGATCGTCTTGGGGATCGTCACGAGCCCGAACCCGCCCTGCTGCGCCAGCCGCCGGAGGATCGCCTGACTGCCGTCGCCGCCGACGGCGATCAGGGCGTCGAGCGCGAGCAACCGGAACCCTTCGACGACTTCCTGCGAACGGTCGACGAGCGTGCCGTCGCGCGACGGGAAGGCGAACGGATCGCCCTTGTTCGTCGTCCCCAAAATCGTCCCCGCCTGCCGCATCAGCGATCCGTCGAATATGTCGAGGCCAAGCTCCCGCGCCCTCGGCGGACGCTCCATGAGGCCGGCGGTCCCCTGCTCGATGCCGACCACGGTCCAGCCGTAGCCCTCGATGGCGCGATGCACGACGGCCCGCAGCACCGAATTGAGGCCGGCGCAGTCGCCGCCGCTGGTCAACACCCCGATCCGCTTCACCGCTGTTCCCGAAATGGCTCCCTCCCGTCGATCCTGTACACTTTCCAACGACTCTCCTATTTAGCTACTATTGCGTCCGCGAACAAACCACGGTGCGACATGACGGACGACGCGGTCGATCAGGAGACGCTGAAACACAGACTGGAGGAATTGCGCACCCAACACCGGGACCTCGACGATGTCATCGCCCGCATCGCCGAAGCAGCCCCGTTCGACCAGCTGCAGATGCAGCGGCTGAAGAAGCGGAAGCTTCAGCTGAAGGATCAGATCGCACGCATCGAGAGTCTTCTGCTCCCCGACATCATCGCCTGACGTGATTCGGCCGCCAGCCTATGCGGCGCCTCGCGGAACGACCCGCCACGGGGCCGCAGCGTAGACGGTTTTTTTACCAGAACCCATAGAGAAATCTTCACCAATTGGTGCGCTGGATTGTTACCGAGGCCCCACTCTGTCCGGCTTCGGAATCGTCGGCGGACAACCGGGCCGGGATCACCAACGCGCAGGCGATTGGCGGAGGTGCACATGGTCCAGAACAGCCGTCGACGGGTACCGGGATCCGGCAAGTTCACGGGCGGCATGGCGCAGCCCGCGCGACGGGCCGGCTCGCCCCGGCAGCCGGGATCGTCGGGATGAGCGAGCACCCGGAAGCGATGAAAAGCGGCGCCGACATGCTCCGTCTGGATGCCCGCGAAATCGCGCCGCTGCTCGGGCTTACGCCGGAGCGGCTGATGGCGGAGCTGCGTGCGGGACAGATCTATCATTCGGCGGAGGAGCCCGCCGAGGCCGACGGATTCCTGCGAATCACCTTTCGCTATCGGACGCGGGTCGCGCGGCTGATCGTGGAGCGCGACGGCAACATGCGCCCGGAGACCGGGCGAACCAACTGAACGGCGCAGAATCCGGAACGTTTCTGCGACATTTCATCCCCATACGAAATTTGCGGGTATTACCGCTTGCTCCCGCGCGGCCGGTCTGTATATTGGGGCGGCTTCGGGCCAGGCAATAAGGCCCGCCGCCGGAGGGGACAACCCGGAAGACGTTACGCAGGCCCGACGCCCCATCGGGTGCGATCCCGTGGGCGTTTGGCCCGGCATTGGGCAGAGCAGGCAATCGGGATATCGTTTCATGAAGATCGCCGTACTGAAGGAGAGACGCCCGCACGAGACGCGTGTCGCGGCATCACCGGAGTCCGTCTCGAAGCTTGTCGGCATGGGTCTCGCGGTGGTGATCGAGAGCGGCGCGGGCGACGGATCGTCGTTTGCCGACGAGGCGTACAAGAAGGCTGGCGCGACGATCGCCAAGGATGCCAAGGCCGCGGTCTCCGGCGCCGACGTCATCCTCAAGGTTCAGCGACCGATGACGGCGGACGAGGGCACGGACGAATGCGCGTTGCTGGCGCGCGGCCAAGCGCTGATAAGCATCATGAACGCGCTGAGCGATCCCGCCTACGCCGCCCGGTTGGCGGCGACGGGCGTTGCCGGCTTCGCGCTCGAACTGATGCCGCGCATCACTCGCGCCCAGTCGATGGACGTGCTGTCGTCGCAGTCAAATCTTGCGGGCTATCGTGCGGTGCTCGACGGCGCGGCGGTGTTCGGTCGTGCATTTCCGATGATGATGACCGCGGCCGGCACCATTCCACCGGCGCGCGCACTCGTGATGGGGGCCGGAGTCGCGGGTCTGCAGGCAATCGCCACGGCGCGGCGGCTCGGCGCCGTGGTCTCGGCGACCGACGTGCGCCCGGCCGCCAAGGAGCAGGTCGAGAGCCTCGGCGGAACCTTCGTCGCGGTCGAAGACGAGGAATTCAAACAGGCCGAGACCGCAGGCGGCTATGCCAAGGAGATGAGCGATGCCTACAAGAAGAAACAGGCAGAGCTGATCGCCGAGACGATCAAGAGACAGGATCTGGTCATCACCACCGCGCTGATCCCGGGTCGGCCCGCGCCTAAGCTCGTCTCCGCCGAGATGGTCAAGACCATGAAGCCCGGTTCGGTCATCGTCGACCTGGCCGTCGAACAGGGGGGCAACTGCGAATTGTCGGAATTCGACAAGGTGGTCACGAAGCACGGTGTCACCATCGTCGGCCACGCCAATGTCCCCGGCCGGCTGGCCGAGAGCGCGAGCAACCTGTTCGCCCGCAACGTGCTGAGCTTCATGGGGTTGCTGGTCGATCAGGAGGCCAAGGCGCTGAAGATCGACACCGAGGACGAGATCGTAAAGGGCACCCTCGTGTGCAGGGACGGCAGGATCGTCCACGAGTCGGTTCCCGCGGCGGCGGCCGCCGCGAAGCCGAAACCGAAAGCCGCGGCGAAGAAGTCGCCGCCGTCAAAATCCTCGAAAGGCAAGGCGCCGAAGAAGAAGAGCAGCAGCGCCGCCAAGAGCAAGGCCAAGGGAGACTGATCCGCCATGGCGTACGAAACGATCAAGACGATGCTGGAGCGGCTGGCGGCCGATGCTGCCGGGCTGATCGGCGATGGATTCACCGTCGGCGCCAACCGTCTGGCCGACGGCGCTGACGCGGTAACGGGCCAGGCCTATGTCCTCGCGTCGCAGGCGGCGGGGACGGCAGGGACCGCGATAGCGGCGGAGTACGGCGGGATCTTCGTATTCTTCTTCACGATCTTCGTGCTCGCCGTGTTCGTCGGCTACTACGTCGTGTGGAACGTCACCCCGGCGTTGCACTCGCCGCTCATGAGCGTCACCAACGCGATCTCGTCGGTAATCATCGTCGGGGCGTTGATCGCGGCGGGGCCGCTCGAGATGCACTTCAGCAAGGTGCTCGGCGTGATTGCGGTGTTGCTGGCATCGGTCAACATCTTCGGCGGCTTCATCGTCACGCAGCGCATGCTGCAGATGTTCAAGAAGAAGAAGTAGCGAGAGGATGGCCGAGTCATGAGCGCAAACGCTTCCGCCTTCGCCTATCTGATCGCCAGCATCCTGTTCATCATGGCGCTGCGGGGCCTGTCGTCGCCGACCACGGCACGACAGGGCAACATCTACGGCATCGTCGGCATGGTGATCGCGGTCGCCACGACGCTCGCCTCGCCCGAGGTGCTGAGCTACACCTGGATCATCATCGCGGTCGTGCTCGGCGGGGCGGCCGGCACGGTGATCGCGCTCAGGATCCAGATGACGGCGCTGCCCCAGCTGGTCGCGGCCTTCCACAGCCTCGTCGGCCTCGCCGCCGTGCTGGTGGCCGGCGCCGCGTTCCTGTCGCCCGCGGCCTACGGGCTCGGCACGCCCGGCAACATCGCGGCCGGCAGCCTGATCGAGATGAGCCTCGGCACGGCCATCGGCGCCATCACCTTTACCGGCTCGGTCATCGCTTTCGGCAAGCTGCAGGCCCTGATTTCCGGCAAGCCGCTGGTGTTTACGGGTCAGCATCTGCTGAATCTTGCGCTCGGCATCCTGCTGGTCGCGCTCATCGTGTGGTTCACGATGGGGCAGCTCGGCGTCGCCTTCGTGCTGATCGTTCTCGTCTCGTTGCTGCTGGGCGTCCTGCTGATCGTCCCGATCGGCGGCGCCGACATGCCCGTGGTGATCTCGATGCTGAACAGCTATTCCGGCTGGGCGGCCTGCGGCATCGGATTCACGCTGAGCAATTTCGCGCTGATCATCACCGGGGCGCTGGTCGGCTCGTCGGGCGCCATCCTCAGCTACATCATGTGCAAGGGCATGAACCGCTCGTTCTTCAGCGTCATCCTCGGCGGCTTCGGCGGCGAGGTCGACGCCGCGGCGATGGACCTCGGCGATCGCACGGTGAAATCCGGCAGCGCCGCCGACGCCGCCTTCATCATGGAGAACGCCGCCAGCGTGATCATCGTGCCGGGCTACGGTATGGCCGTCGCCCAGGCGCAGCACGCGCTGCGCGAGATGGCGGACCTGCTCAAGAAACGCGGCGTCAAGGTCAGCTATGCTATCCATCCCGTGGCCGGGCGCATGCCGGGCCACATGAACGTCCTGTTGGCCGAAGCGAACGTCCCCTACGACGAGGTGTTCGAGCTCGAAGAGATCAACCGTGATTTCCCGTCGACCGACGTTTCCTTCGTCATCGGCGCCAACGACGTCACCAACCCGTCGGCGAAGACCGATCCGTCGAGCCCCATATACGGCATGCCGATCCTCGACGTCGAACGCTCCGGTACCGTGCTGTTCGTCAAACGCTCGCTCGCCTCGGGCTACGCCGGCGTGGACAACCCGCTGTTCTATCGCGACAACACGATGATGCTGTTCGGCGACGCCAAGCAGATGTGCGAGGACGTGATCAAGGTGTTCGAATAACATTCGGGGCATGCGACGACCGGCCGCCGCCGGTCGTCGCTGCGTTCAGCGAGTCAGGCGGGGGTCGTATGGCCTCCGCTTTTTTTGCGCGCGCGAACGGGCAAATTGTGAAAAAAACAGTTTAATAAAATCTTAGGGATTTGCCTCTAGACAGCAGATATTGCCGTCGGCATTCGAAATAAAAATCGGCTTTGGTTAAAGGTTCATTAGAACTCTTCCTGTAAAGTCGAAAGCGAGAAGACGAGTTGGGGATCGAACGCAGCTGCGGGCCCGACCCTTGCCCGGGCCGGGAAAGGGGAGACGGTTAGACGGGATTTCGGTGTGGTCCCGGAAAGGAACTGGATATGAAGCGTTCGATAGTTGTCTTGATGTGTGCGATGACGGCGCCGCTTTTCGCCACGCCGGCGAACGCGCAGGCCGTCTGCGGCGATCGCAACGAAATCGTGTCGCGCCTCGAATCGGGATACAATGAGAAGGTATCGGCGCTGGGCCTCGCCGGAAACGGCGGCGTGGTCGAGCTCTATACTTCTCAGAAGGGGAGCTGGACGCTCCTCATGACCCAGCCCAACGGCATGAGCTGCTTGATCGCCGCCGGCGAGAACTGGGAATCGATCCCGGACCGGAAGCCGGCGAACCAGAAGGTTTTCTGAGCGCGTATTTTGCGACCGGCGGACGCCGGGTTGATAGTGTGGCGAAGGGGGACGAGCGATCGTCCCCCTTTATTCGTCCCCGGCCCGGCGGGCACGCCGCCCAGGGCATTACCCGATTGGTTCGCTCCTGCCCGCTGCCGGTTCCACTTAAGCGGATGACGTACTAGGGCAGGTGGATCGGCGCCTCCGGGTGGAAGGCATAGAACGCGAACGCGAAATCGACGAAATACGGGACGTCCTGCCAGCCGCCGTCGGCCGGCCGACGCACCACGATGTTGCCGACGTCGGCACCGTCGGGGATCCAGCCGCTGCCCAGCGCCGACGCCTGGCCGGGCTCCCACGTGATGACGGTGCCGTCGGGCAGCGCCACCTCGCGCTCCTGGCGCAGCAGGTCGAGGCTCCAGGCCTGCGAGCGATCCTCGAGCGAGACGACGCGCGCCAGCGGGGCGATGCCCTCGGGCAGGTCGCCGCGATAGAGGAACGGCTGCACCAAGCTGTCGTAGCCGGCGTAGGGATTGCGCCCGTAGGCCCGCATGTGCGGCGCGTTGGGCACGAGGACGAGCCCGTCCGGCGCGCGTTCCTTGAACCGTGCCCAGGATTCGAGCCGCGACGGCAGGATCGCAAGCTCGGTTCCCAGCATTTCGCCGACGATCGCGCGGCCGAGGAACTGCTGCCACCAGCTCTCGGTCTGGCGGTCGTACATCACGAGGTCCGAATTGCGCAGCATCCCCGTCGTCCCGAAATCGAACACGCGCGGACCGACGCGGCGATCGAACACGACCGCCGCGTTGCACAGCGGGCAGAAGGTCACGGCGACGGGAACGTCGCCGACGCTGTCGTTGACGATCTCGTGCCAGATCAGGATGCGCAGCGGATAGGCCTTGGCGACGCCGCCCAGCGTCACGCCGATGACCGGCTCGACATCCGCCAGGTCCGCCGCTTCCGCGACAGGCACGAAGCGCGGATCGTCGATCGGCGGGATGCCGTCGCGCGGCGGCCCCCCCGAGATGATCTCGTCGAGCGGCACCGACGCCTTGTCGAAATCGGTGTTGGGCCACGCCGCGCGGCGATAGTCCGACAGCGCCCAGCCCGGCCCGGACGCCGCGATCGCCAGCGCCAGGACCGCCGAAATGCATGACAGCCGTCTCATGCCCCGCAGTGTCCGGAGAAAACGCCGGTTCCGGCAAGTCACGGCTGCGTGACTCACGAATCCTTGATCGCCGGACGGCGGTGCGCGGTGATCTCCGGCAGCGCGCCCTGCCAGCGCTCGATCTCGACGAGGGCGCTCTGCGCCACCGGCCCCTGGCCGAGCCGCGAGGTCGCCGCATCGCGCGTCAGCACGTTGGGATTGCCGTGCCGGTCGAGCGTGCCGGCGCGCCCCGCCTCGAGCGGGTCGTACCAGGCGCCGGTCTGCATCGCCACGACGCCGGGCCGGACCGCGTCGCTGACCACGGCCCCCGCGAGGCAGGCGCCGCGGCGATTGAAGACGCGCACGACGTCGCCGTCGCCGATGCCGCGCGCGGCGGCGTCGGCCGGGTGGATCCGCACCGGCTCGCGGCCGCGGATCTTGCTCTCGCGGCTGACGCTGCCGTTGTCCATCTGGCCGTGCAGGCGGGCGGCCGGCTGGTTGGAGATCAGGTGCAGCGGGAACGCGCGCGCCTCCGGGGCGCCGAGCCACTCGAACGGTTCGCGCCAGACCGGGTGCCCCGGGCATTCGTCGTAGCCAAAGGAGTCGACCGTCTCCGAGAAGATCTCGATGCGCCCGGACGGCGTGCGCAGCGGCGCGCCTTCCGGGTCGCTCCGGAACTTCCCGAACAGCACGTAGGGCCGCTCGGGCGCCGGGAACTCGATCCTGCCGGCCTCCCAGAAGGTATCGAAATCGGGCATCTCCAGCTCGTGATGGGCCGCCTGCTGCCGCGCCACGTCGTAGTTGTGCCGCAGCCAGCCCATCTCGTCGCGCCCCTCGCTGAAGTCGTCGCCGAAGCCGAGCCGGTCCGCGAGGTCGGCGAAGATCCGGAAGTCGTCGCGCGCGTCGGCGACGGGATCGACCGCGCGGCGCATGGCGATCACGAAACGGTCCAGCGAGGATGCGGCGATATCGTTGCGCTCGAGCGGCGTCGTCGCCGGCAGGACGATATCGGCATGGCGCGCGGTCGCGGTCCACCACGGCTCGTGCACGATGATCGTCTCCGGGCGGCGCCACGCCGCGAGCAGGCGGTTGATGTCCTGATGATGGTGGAACGGATTGCCACCCGCCCAGTAGACGAGCCGGATCTCGGGGTAGGTCAGCCGGCGCCCGTCGAAATCGATCGTCGTCCCGGGCTGCAGCAGCATGTCGGCGATGCGCGCCACGGGAATATCGATGCCGGCCGGCTTTCGCCCCTTCGGCATGCGCGGGACCGGCGCGTTGCGCCGCGGATTGCCCATGCCGTTGACGGCGCCGTAGCCGAAGCCGAAACCGCCGCCGGGCAAGCCGATCTGCCCGAGCAGCGCCGCCAGCACGACGGTCATCCAGTAGGGCTGCTCGCCGTGGTCGGCGCGCTGCAGCGACCAGCTTGCGGTGATGAAGGTGCGCGTCGCCGCCATGCGGCGGGCGAGCTCGCGGATCGCCTGCGCCGGCAGTCCGGAGAGGCCGGCCGCCCAGTCCGCGTCCTTCGGGCAGCCGTCGGATTCGCCCAGCAGATAGGGCAGGAAGCGCTCGAATCCCACCGTGTAGCGTTCGAGGAACGCGCGGTCGTACAGGTCCTCGGTGACCAGCGTGTGCGCGAGCCCCAGCATGACCGCGGTGTCGCTGCCGGGCCTCGGCGCCAGCCATTCGGCATCGAGAAATTCCGCCGCATCGCCGCGGATCGGGCTGATCGAGACGAAGCGGACGCCGGCCTCGCGGGCACGTTTGAGCCATGCCGCGGCCGTATGCTCGCCGGTGCCACCGGAATCCATCTGCGTGTTTTTCAACGGCACGCCGCCGAACATCACCATCAGGCGTGTCGCCCCGACGATGCTCGGCCAGCTCGTCCCCGGCCCGCTGACGGGCTGCACCGTGCCGACGACGTGCGGCATGACGATCATGCCCGCGGCGTAGGAGTAGTTCGTCACCTGACCGGTAAACCCGCCGGCGGCGTTGAGGAAGCGATGCAGCAGCGTGCGCGCATGGTGCAGCCGGCCGGCGCTGGCCCAGCCGTAGGAGCCGCCGAAGATCGCCTCGTTGCCGTAAGCGTCGCGCACGCGGGCCAGCTCCGACGCCGCGAGGTTGAGCGCCGTCTCCCAGTCGACCGGCACGAAAGGCTCGGCGCCGCGGCCGGCACCGCCGCCTGCGGCGCCCTTCTCGAGAAAGCCGGCGCGGACGTACGGCCGGTCGATGCGGCTTTCGTGATAGAGGGCGTCGGGAATCGAGCGCAGGATCGGCGACGGATCGGGGTCGGTCGCCGAAGGCACGATGCCGACGACGCGCCCGTCGCGGACGTCCGCGTCGAACGCGCCCCAGTGGGTCGCCGAACCGCGCAGATCGCGGGCCGTGCCGTTGCTCATCCGATGTCTCCCGGGCCGTCGCCTGGCAGCCGACTACCGGTATAGGGCAGGCGCCCGGTCACGCCAAGGGCCGGCCGCGCGGCGCGGGCCGGCCCTTCTCGTCGGCACGTAAAACTTCAGGCGGCGCGGATGCGGGAGAGGAAGCCCTCGACCGCCTCCTTGAGCTCGCGCGACTGCTTGCTCAGGTCGCCGGCCGCGCCCAGCACCTGCCCGGCCGCCGCGCCGGCATCGTCGGCGGCGCTCGCGACAAGCCCGATGCTCTCGTTCGAGGATTTCGCGCTGCCCGTCACCGCCATCGCGTTGCGGGCGATCTCCTTGGTCGCTGCGCCCTGCTCCTCCATGGCGGACGCGACCGTCGTCGAGATCTCGTTCATCTCGACGATGGTGTCGGCGATCTTGCGGATCGCGTCGGCCGCCTCGCCGGTGACGCCGCGCATCGCCTCGATGCGCTTGCCGATCTGATCGGTCGCCTTGGCCGTCTGGCTGGCGAGCGTCTTGACCTCGTTGGCGACGACGGCGAAGCCCTTGCCCGCCTCGCCGGCGCGCGCCGCCTCGATGGTCGCGTTCAGTGCCAGCAGGTTGGTCTTGCCGGCGATCTCGGAGATCAGCTCGACGACCTCGCCGATCTCGCGCGCCGCGTCGACCAGCCCGTCGACCGCACTGTTGGTGCGCTCGGCCTCGCCCGCCGCGCGGTTGGCGATCTGCGTCGAGCGGTCGACCTGACGCAGGATCTCCTCGATCGAGTTCGACAGCTCCTCGGCCGCCGTCGCCACGCCCTCGACGCTGGCGCTCGCCTCGGTCGAGGCGGATGCGGCCGTGGCCGCCTGGCTGCGCGTCTGGTCCGCGGTCGTCGACATCCGCGACGCCGCGGTCTCCATCTGGACGGCGGCGGCGGAAACGCCCGACGCCACCGCCTGGACGCTGCCCTCGAGCCCGTTGGCGAGCTCGAGCATGATGCGGCGCTTCTCCTCCTCTGCCTCCTGCTTGCGGGCCGCCTGCTCCTTCTCCAGCCGCTCGCGATCGGCGAGCGCATTGCGGAAGCTGTGCAGCGATTCGCGTATCGAGGCAAACTCCTCGAAACGGGATCGCGGAATGTCGACGTCGAAATCGCCGCGCCTGAGCCCGTCGAGCGCGCGGCTCGCGACGGACAATGGGAGCAGCGCCTCCTGGCGCACGCGGACAACCGCGAGGACCGTGACGAGCCCGAGAACCGACATCAGCGCGATGCTGATGGTCATGATCCGCTCCGCGTCCGCGGCAATCTCGCCGACGCTGGAAATCGCCTTGTCCGCGGCGTCGGCCGAGAGATTTTCCCGCAGATTCGCAAGGATCTCCAAGGCCGCCTCGACCTGCACGTTGGCCGCAGTGTGCGACTCGATCGCCGTTCTGCGCATCTCAAAGATGTCATTGAAACTCGCAAACTGCTCCACCTGTTCCGGCAGATACTCGAAATCGCTGGCGGCCGTGCCGGCCCGGGGCAGGTTCTCGACAAGGACATCAAGGCGTTTGTAGAGCGCCCCAAACCTGCTTTCGGCGGCATCCAGCGCCGTTCGGCTGTCGAGTGTGCGCACCTGGAGGAGGATGTTGCGCAAGGCGCGCAGCGCGACGAGCAGCTGCTGGCTTGCCGTGTTGAAGCCAATTGTTTCCCGAACGCCGCCGAACACCCTCCGGACGCTTGAAATCGCGCTTCCGGACTGGGCGGCGTCCAGCAGTTCGTCGGTCTCCTCGACCAACTCCAGCGCACGATAGGCGCTGTCGTCCATGATCGCCGACAGACCGTCGTCGATTTCACCGATCAGATTCTCCGCATCAACGAGCTTGCTGGCGATTCGGCTGTTCGCCGAATGTGCGGTCTGGGCCGCCTCGAAGGCCTCGCGGATCAGTTCCGCCGCCCGCTCCACGTCGGGCCGAAGCATGGGGTTCACGCCGGCAGCCAGCTCATCGCTCAAGGCGGAGACCGATTTGAACGCTCTCTCGCGGGACGTCGCCTCGCGGCCGAACCGCACCTGTTCGGCGTAGTGGGCGATTTGCTCGGCGATCAAGGCATGACGGTTTTGTTCAACCGACTCGGGAATCGTGGCTCGCGTGGTATCTTCTGCCCTCTTGTGGATCGAATTGAGGCCGCCTCCGATGGTGACGCCGACGACAAGCAGGACGCCGATCAGCAACCCGGCGAACAGCATCAGCGACCAGCTGAGGCGCGCGCGCCGTGTGCTGTCCTGCAGTGTCGTCTCCACGGTCTTGCTCGTTCTTGTTGTCATTTCGAGATCCCCCGCGATGTCGCCCCGACGGCCGCCAGAAAAAAGTCGGCCGCCGGGGCAAGCGCTATCGCGTCAGTTTCCGTAATTGCCCGTATGGAGGACCAACGCCTCGGACACGCTGTGCTTCTCGCTGTCGACATCGTTGAACGCCGCAACGGCGAACGGAATCCGGCCGGACGCCGGGATTACCGCATCGTCCGCGTTGCCCGTATCGAGCTTGCGCGAGAGCTCCAGATACCAGCGGCCGTTCCGCCAGACGCCCTTCGCCCGGATATCGGCAACGCTGCCGCGCGGGTTCAGGTTGACCTCGTAACGCGGCATCAGATCGCCCTGCCTGGTGACGTACTTCACCGGGCGATACAGCCGGTCGCCCTCGTCGCTCGGACGCGCGAGGTAAATGGTCTGGCCGTTCTCGCCGGTCCATTTCTTCGAGCCCTCGAACTCGGTCCTCGACACCCGCCACATCTTGTCGTGCGCGATGCCGGCCGGATCGGAACGCGAGGCCTTCCAGTGCCAGACGTCGGCGGTGAACTCGGCACCGGACATCTTGCTGTTGGAAAACTCGCCCGACATCAGGAAGTTGATGGCGAACCGGTCCTCCAGCTGATCGGTACGGCGATAGGTGTGCAGCTCCTCATTCCACGCATACGGCTTGTGCAGCCGGCTCTCGGTCGCGTCATCCCAGATCGCGAGCACGTAAATCGTGTCGCCGCGAATACCGAACTTCATCTCGACGGAGTCGACCCCGCCGGCGCCCCGCAGGGCAATGCGATGGCCGGGCACGCCGGTCCAGTCTGCGGGATCGCCGTCGACCTGGATCGGCTTCTGCAGCGCCGTGGCCTGGATTGCCGTCTGCGCCGTGGCCGGCAGGACGGATCCTGCGGCAAATCCGGCGGTCAAAACCGCCAAGGCAAGCGTCTTATTCAATTCATGATTGCACATCTATAAAACCCTCTTGGTCAGAATTACCCGCGAACGGGCGCCCGGCAGTCGTACGCAACAAGCGTGCCAACGCGTTTGTCGGCGATGCCGTTCCCGAGCGGTTTCAAGTGTTACAGGGAACCTGGTTCAAGACTCCCGACGATGTTTCCACCGTGAAAATCCCGCGAAAACGGGGATTTTCGTCAAGAATATGCGGCGAATCGGGTTAAGGACGTGTTAAGTCCTACCCCCTTCGGGTTACTCACCCGGTCCTGATTTCACGTCGGCCAAATGCGGCTCGCCGATAGTATCCATACAACTTCTAGGGTCAAAACCCGAACTGCCTGGGCCGATTGCATCTTGGAACTCGGTGCTCGCCAATTTGAGCCTCGCGTCCCCAACCAGAAGCAACCGTCCGGCACCGCCAAAAAGGGGCGTTGTACTCTGGTCTTTCCGGCGTTCCCCGGCGCTCAAAGCGGCCGGCTGGGCACCCAGCAATAGCCGTCGGGATCGAGCAGATAGGCCTCGCGCAGCCCGTGCGGCTTGTCGGCCGCCCCGGCCAGCACCGTATGGCCGTGCGCGCGGGCGGCCGCCTCGGCCGCATCCGGATCGCAATCGTAGAGCCGCAGCTCGGCACCGGCGCCGCGCCCCTCGGCATCGACGACGAAGCCGTACAGCGGGTGCCGGTCGTAAGCGTGGTCGGCGTGCAGCATCCATTCCGCCGCGCCCCGGCGCAGCACTGCGAAATCCGCGTCGCTGTAAACGATCTCGGCGCCGAGCACGCCGGTCGCGAAGGCCACGGACTCGGCGACGTCGCGCACCAGGAGATTGACGCCGAACCCCTTCAGGGTGCGGCCGTAGGCGTCGGCCGGCAGCCACGGCTCTCCGCTGCGCTTCCTGGCCATCTATTCAGCCGCCGGACAAACAAAAACGCCCGCGGGCCGATACCCCGGGCGCTTTTCCGTGTCCCTGCAGCATGTCCGAAGCGCGGGCCTCAGAACCCCTCGCGCTGTTTGCGCTTGCGCAGCAGCTTGCGATAGCGGCGCACCGCCTCCGCCTTTTCGCGCGCCCGGCGCTCCGACGGCTTTTCGTAGGAGCGGCGAAGCTTCATCTCGCGGAAGATGCCTTCGCGCTGCATCTTCTTCTTCAGCGCGCGGAGCGCCTGGTCGACGTTGTTGTCGCGAACGGTTACCTGCACCTTGTGCTCATCCTTTCCATGCTGCGCGGGGACAAACCGCCTGTCCCGAACCGGCCCTCCGGCCCGACGGCAGGCGGCTTATAGCATAACCGGTGCGGATTGTGAAGGGCGGCAAGCGGCCGAAACCGCCCGCGGGCGCACATTTTCGGCGCGCGGACGGGCACGGTTCCGCGGCCTTTACCGTCCGTCCCCAAGGCCCCATATTGCCGTCCATGGCCATTCTGAAAATCGCCCGCATGGGCCATCCCGTCCTGCGCGGCCGCGCCGCCGAGGTCGACGACCCGACGGCACCGCAGATCCAGGCGCTGGTGCGCAACATGATCGAGACGATGCGGGACGCGGACGGCGCCGGGCTTGCCGCGCCGCAGGTCCACGTTCCGCTGCGCGTCGTCGTCTTCCACGTCCCCGAAGAGCGGGCCGGCGACGCCGAGCCCGCGGCGCCGCAGCCGCCGACCGTGCTGATCAACCCCGAGATCGAGCCCCTGACCGACGAGACGGCGCTCGGCTGGGAGGGCTGCCTGTCGGTGCCCGGGCTGGTCGGCGCCGTGCCCCGCTTCACGCGCATCCGCTATGCCGGGCTGACGCCGACGGGCGAGCGGATCGAGCGCGAAGCGGCCGATTTCCACGCCCGGGTCGTACAGCACGAATGCGACCATCTCGACGGCATCCTCTACCCGCAGCGCATGACCGACCTGTCGCTGCTGATGTTCCAGGAGGAGTTGCGCCACGGCATGCCGGAGCGGATGCGGGCGGCCATCGGCGACCCCGAGGCGCGACCCGAGGCGAAGGCGGTATGACGGCGGCCGACCTCGACGGGATGCGCGATCGTCTGCTCGACGCCGTGGTCGCGCACGTGCCGTTCGACGGCTGGACGCTGACGGCGCTGCGGCGCGCGGCCGGCGATGCCGGCGTCGGCATGGACGATGCGCACCGGGCGTTCCCGCACGGTCCGACCGACATGGTCGAGCATTTCAGCCGGCTGTCCGACCGCCGGATGCTGGAGGCGCTGGCAAAGCAGGACCTCGAATCCGCGGGCACGACGGCGCGCGTCAAGGCGGCGGTCCGCATGCGCCTCGAGCAGGCGGCGCCGCATCGGGAGGCGGTGCAGCGTGCACTTGCCTTCCTGTCGATGCCGCAGCACGCGGCGCTTGGCGCGCGCTGCCTCTATCGCACCGTCGACGCGATCTGGCGCGCCGCGGGGGATACGGCCACCGACTGGAATTTCTACAGCAAGCGAGGGCTGCTCGCGGCCGTGTACGGCGCCACCGTGCTGTACTGGCTGGGCGACCGCTCCGACGGTTTCGCCGACAGCTGGGACTTCCTCGACCGCCGGCTCGCCGACGCCGCCCGATTCGGCCGCGCCAGCGGGCGGCTGCGCGAACGCGCAGCGGGCATGGCCCGACCCTTCGGATCGTTCCGGGCCGAACGGCGCTAGTACGTCATCCACGTGCGTGGAATCGGCGCCGGCGCGCTAGCCCGACTCGCGGTCGCGGCGCGGGCTCAGCCGCGTGACGTGGCCCATCTTGCGCCCCGGCCGAACCTCCGGCTTGCCGTAGAGGTGCACGCGCGCGCCGGGTTCGGCGAGCAGCCGGGGCCAGTCGTCGACTTCGTCACCGATCAGGTTCTTCATGACCGCGTCGGCGTTCCGCTCGGTCGAGCCGAGCGGCAGGCCGCAGACCGCGCGGACCAGCTGTTCGAACTGGCTCGTGGCGCAGCCGTCGATCGTCCAGTGCCCTGAATTGTGCGGGCGCGGCGCCAGCTCGTTGACCAGCACGGCGCCGTCGCCGGCGACGAACATCTCGACCGCAAGCACCCCGACGAGGCCGATCTCGCGGGCGACGTGGCGGGCGATGCCTTCGGCCCGGTCCGCCGTTTCCGGCGCGATGCGCGCCGGCACGATGCTGGTGTCGAGGATGTGGCGCACATGGTGGTTCTCCGCCGCCGGCCAGGTGGCCATGGCGCCGTCGGCATCGCGTGCGACGAGGACCGAGATCTCGCACGCGAAATCGACCCAGCCCTCGAGGATCGAGCGCTCGCCGCCGACCTTGCGGAAGGCGCCGGCGAGGTCGGTACCGGGTTCGACCGCGGCCTGTCCCTTGCCGTCGTAACCGAGGCGCGCGCTCTTGAGCACCGCCGGGGTGCCGATCGCGCGCGCGGCGTGCTCTAGCGAGGCGACGTCGACGACCTCCGCCCACGCCGCGGTGGCAACGTCGATGTCGTTCAGAAACGCCTTCTCGCGCGCCCGGTCCTGGGCGATCTCGAGCACGTCGGCGCCGGGGTGCACGGGCGTGATCGCGGCGACGCGGCGCACGGCCTCGACGGGAACGTTCTCGAACTCGAGCGTCGCCACGTCGACCGCGCGCGCGAACGCCTCGAGCTGTGCCGCGTCGTCGTAGGCCGCGACCGTGCGGCGCGCGGCGACCTGCGACGCCGGGCCGCCGGCCTCGGGCGCGTAGACATGGCACTTGTAGCCGAGCCTCGCGGCCGCCATCGCGGTCATGCGGCCGAGCTGGCCGCCGCCGAAGATGCCGATCGTCGCGTTCGGCGGAATGCGGTCAGTCATCCTTCGGCTCGCGGGCAACCGTGTCGGTCTGCCGCTGCCGCCACGCGTCGAGCGCCTCGGCGACCGCTTCGTCCTGCAGCGCCACGACCGCGGCCGCCAGCAGCGCCGCGTTGATCGCGCCGGCGCGGCCGATGGCGAGCGTGCCGACCGGCACGCCCGGCGGCATCTGCACGATCGACAGCAGGCTGTCCATGCCGCGCAGCGAGGCGCTCTCGACCGGCACGCCGAACACCGGCAGCGACGTCAGCGACGCCACCATGCCCGGCAGGTGCGCGGCGCCGCCGGCGCCGGCGATGATGACCTTCAGGCCGCGGGCGCGGGCGTCTTCCGCATAATCGACCATGCGTCTCGGCGTGCGATGCGCCGAGACGATCCGGGTTTCGCAGGGAATGCCCAGATTCTCCAGGGTTTCCGCGGCATGGCGCATGGTCGACCAGTCCGACTGGCTGCCCATGATGATGCCGACGACCGGCGCTTGGGCCATGACGATTGCCCTTTTTTTGTCGCAATGCGGATGTATCAAGAGCGGCGCATTATAGGGAGGGCCTTCGTTCGCGCAAGGAGGACGGGTTGCCCCGATCCTGGTTGCGGCGAAGTGGCGACACCGGCGGGATTCGTTCGCGCGACACGATTCGTTCGCGCGACACAATGATCGTGGTGTCGCCAATGTAAATGCGCCAGTCCCGGCAAATACGCAAAGCTAAAATGCCAAATAAATGCCCAGCTCTTAACTTGGTGTTAATGGCTTTTGCGGCATAGATGTCGGCTAGCATTTTCGGTATCAGGCGCCACCGCGCGGGTGCGCCGGGAAAGGAGATTCCATGACGTTCGACAAGGCTTTCATGCTCGTGCCGAACAATGTCGCGATGTCGGGAGTGATCTGGTTCGTCCTGCTCTCGATCGTTCTCTATCTGGCACGGAAGCCGGCGCATCAGGCAATCCTGACCCTGACGTACGCCCTGTACCGCGGCCTGCGCGTCGCCGCGCGGTCGGTGCTGCGCGCGGAGGCGAACTTCGCGCTGCGCAACCGCGAAGTGCTGCTGTCGCACGGGCGCGAGCAGAAGGAGCGCGACATCGAGCGCGAGTTCGAGCGCATCGAGGGCGCGGTCAAGCGCGATCTGGCCGACGTACCGACGCTGTCCCGGCGGGTCACCGAATACATCACCAAGGTCGAGGAAGACCACCAGAAGAGTACCGAGGTGCCGCCCTCGCCGCCGGGCTGGGTCGAGGCGGTCAAGGCCGTCGCCAACATCAATTCGAAGGGCGACCCGATGGTCTCGAAGATCCTCGAGGTCATCCATTCCTCGCTGGTCAAGGCGCACGCCGCGGCGACCGACGAATACCGCAAGGGCACGCAGGAGCGGCACAAGCACCTGAAGTCGATGATACCCGACATCCGCAAGCTCGACGCGACGCTGACCAAGGTC
The DNA here is from genome assembly GCA_041584475.1 of Alphaproteobacteria bacterium. Lineage (GTDB taxonomy): Bacteria > Pseudomonadota > Alphaproteobacteria > UBA8366 > JADFVY01 > JBFHDX01. The sequence continues at coordinate 21,976 of JBFHDX010000007.1, read as the reverse complement.
GACAAGGACGTCGGCAACTTGCTCGAGAAGTCGAAGCTGATCGACAAGCACATGGCGGACTACGAGGGCATCCTGAAGAAGACCGACCAGGCGCAGCGCAAGCTCTCGACCTCGTCCTTCACCTATTTCATCGTCTCGGCGTTCGTACTCGGCATCGCCGTCGTCGGCGCCGGCATCAACTTCCGCCTGATCGCGCGGCCGATGGCCGAGATGGTCGGCGGCAACGTCATCGTCGGCGGCCTGCGCATCTCCGAGATCGCGGCGCTCGTCATCATCCTGCTCGAAGTCTTCATGGGCGTGTTCCTGATGGAGGCGCTGCGCATCACCAACCTGTTCCCGGTGATCCACGCGCTGAAGGACACGACGCGCGTGCGCATGGCGTATTTCTGCCTGTTCCTGCTGACCATGTTCGCCTGCATCGAGGCCGGCCTGGCGCTGATGCGCGAGATCCTGGTGCAGGACGAGCAGGCGACGAACGCCTTCCTGCGCGGCGACGCGGCGGCCGCGGCGGCGGCATCCAACAAGTGGTTCAACTGGATCACCACGGCCGCGCAGATGGGACTCGGCTTCTTCCTGCCCTACGTGCTGGCGGTGGTCGCGATCCCGCTGGAGACGCTGGTCCATACCGGCCGCAACGTCTTCGGCACCGGCATCGCCGCCGGCATGCGCGGCTTCGCCGCGTTGCTGCGCGTCGCCGGGACGATCATCCGGCATCTCGGCCTGATGCTCGTCAACGTTTACGACGTGCTCGCCTGCGTCCCCCTGGGCGTGGAGATGGTGCTGCGCCGCGGCGCGGCGAACGCCTCCGGCCGCCGGCCCAAGGAGAAGCGCGAGCCGCAGACCTCATTCGGGAAGGAGGCCGCCTGACATGTACCGGCTGGCAACCATCTTGGTCGCGATCGGGCTGACGCTGCCGGTCTCGGGTTGCGACTCGAACACGGGGTCCGGGCAGGGCGTCTACATGCTGCTCGACACCTCGGGCACCTACACCGCCGAGCTCAAGAAGGCGCAGCAGATCATCAGCGCCATCCTGACCAAGCTCGACCCGGGCGATTCCTTCGCCGTCGCCCGCATCGACACGGGCAGCTTCAGCGAGAAGGACATCATCGCCAAGGTCACGCTGGACGACCGGCCGAGCGTCGCCAACCAGCAGAAGCGGGTGTTCCAGGATCAGATCGCCGCCTTCGTGCGCTCGGTGAAGCCGGCGCAGTACACCGACATCACCGGCGGCATCCTGCAGGCCTCCGAGTTCCTCGACGAGAAGGGCGTCCGGACCAAGACCATCGTGATCTATTCCGACCTCAAGGAAGAGCTCAAGAAGGGCTTCGTCCGCAAAGGCCTGACCTTCGCGCTCGAGGACTACAACGTGGTCGCGCTGAACGTCACCAAGCTGCGCAGCGACAACGTCGACCCGCGCGAGTACATGACCCGTCTCGACTACTGGCAGGCGCGGGTCATCGAGGGCGGCGGCGAGTGGAAGGTGATCAACAACCTCGACAATCTCGACGAGCTGCTGCCCGGCTGAACCGGATTACGTCCCGCTGTCCACGGGCGGCCTGCCGCGCCTCGCGCGCGGCAGGCCTTTTTTTCCGGCGGCTGCGCGCGGTTGCGCCCGCCAGGGCATTATCCGATTATTTCGCTCCGGCCCGGTCCCCCACCCGGCCACCCGCAGCGTGCGGTGCCGTTGGGTGGCCGGGTGCGGGAGCGGGCCGGTGCCGATTCCACGTAAGTGGATGATATACTTGCGCCGCGGCCTAGATGTGGCGGGCAACCGACGGGGTGAGCCGCGATGACGGTATCGGTACGCCTGCCCTGCGACGACGCCGCGATCCGCAGCGCACCCGACGTGGCGCCCTGCTCGCGTCGCCTCGGCCGCAGCGTGCTCGCCGCCTCGATCCTCGGCTCGAGCATGGCGTTCGTCGACGGCACGATCGTCAACGTCGCCCTGCCGGTGCTGCAGGCGGAGCTGGAGGCGACGGTCGCCGGCCTGCAATGGGTCGTCGAGGCCTACGCGCTGCTGCTTTCGGCGCTGCTGCTCGTCGGCGGCATGCTGGGCGATCGCCTCGGCCAGCGCCGCATCTTCGCCTCGGGCATCGTCTTGTTCACCGCCGCTTCGCTCTGGTGCGGCCTCGCGCCGGACATGCTGCAGCTGATCCTGGCGCGTGCCGTGCAGGGGATCGGCGGCGCGCTGCTGGTGCCCGGCAGCCTCGCCCTGATCAGCGCCCACTTCTCCGCCGGGCAGCGCGGCCGGGCGATCGGCACCTGGTCCGCCTTCACGGCGCTCGCCATGGCCTTCGGTCCCGTGCTCGGCGGCTGGCTGGTCGACAACCTGTCCTGGCGCTGGGTGTTCCTGCTCAACGTGCCGGTCGCGGCGGCGACGCTGTTCATCCTTTATCGCGGCGTGCCGGAGACCGCGACCCCGGCCAAGCCGCAGCGGCTCGACTGGGGCGGCGCGGTCCTCGCCACGCTCGCGCTCGGCGGCGTCGTCTACGCGCTCGTCGAGTCCGGCCGCATCGGCCTCGCCAGCTGGCCGGTGGCGGGGGCGCTGGCGGCCGGCCTTCTCGCCGCCGCGGCGTTCCTTCTCGTCGAGGCGCGCGGCGAGGCGCCGATGGTGCCGCTCGGGCTGTTCCGTTCGCGCGCCTTTTCCGGCGCCAACCTGATCACGCTGCCGCTCTACGCGGCGCTCGGCGGCGGCCTGTTCTTCCTGCCGTTCAACCTGATCCAGGTGCAGGGCTACTCGGCGACCGCGGCCGGGGCGGCCTTTCTCCCCTTCGTGGCGATCATGTTCGCGCTATCGCGCTGGTCTGGCGGTCTCGTCGACCGGTTCGGCGGCCGTCCGCCCCTGATCATCGGCCCGCTGGTCGCCGCTGCCGGCTTCGTTCTGCTGGCGCTCCCGGGGATCGGCGGCGGCTACTGGCGGACGTTCATGCCGGGCATCGTCGTGCTCGGCCTCGGCATGGCGATAACGGTGGCGCCGCTGACGACGGTCGTCATGAGCGCCGTCGACGACAAACGAGCGGGCATCGCGTCCGGCATCAACAACGCGGTGTCCAGGGTCGCGGGACTGCTGGCGGTCGCGCTGATCGGAGTCTTCGTGCTGGCCGCCTTCAACAATGCGCTCGACGGCGCGATCGCGACGTTGGATCTGCCGGCCCAGGCACGCCAGGAGCTTGCGGGCGAGCGGATCCGGCTGGCCGGGGCCGCGGCGCCGCCCGGGCTCGACGTCGCCACGCGAACCGCCCTCGAGGCGGCGATCGACGGCGCCTTCGTTACCGGGTTCCGCGTCGCCATGGCGATTTCCGCCGCGCTGGCGGTCTCAGCCGCCGCCGTCGCCGCCCTGATGATCGACGGGGGAAGCGGGCCGGTGCGAACTAATCGGATCATGCTCTAGCGCCGCCGGTCGCCGAAGATGTCGCGCAGCCAGGCGACGGCGTCGAACGAGTCGGGCGGCGGCGGCTCGGGCACCGGAAAGCGCGCGGCAAAGGCGTCGGACGCTCGCTCGGCACCGCCATTCTCGCGTTCGATGAGGTCGTAGAAGCGGTCGTCGAGGGCGTCGAAGACGCTTGGCCGGTCCTCGTCGTCGACGTCGTCGTCCGGGTAGAGCGCCGCGAGCATGTCCTGGCGCAGGCCGTGGTCGCGCGGATAGACGGGCCCCAGCATCCCCATCGCCGCGGCGACGACGTCGGCGGTCTGCGGCATGCCGATGGCGCGGAAGCCCTTCACCGCCTCCGGCGCCACGATCCCGGTCGAATTGCAGAAGAGCTGGTCGAAGCCGCCGTTGCAGACCTCGGTCGTCAGGTAGTGGGTCGCAAGCAGATGCCGGCAATATTCCGGCACCGTGGCGAACTGCTGCAGGAAGAGCTCCGGGCCTTCGCAGACGCTGACATGCGCCCAGAACGGCTCGACGTAGCTCCAGGCCAGTTCACCCGGCCGTCGCGCCCTGCCCGCTGTCATGTCCGGTCTCCGCGTTGCCTGTGCACGGAAATCCTACCCCGCCAGACGTTAATATCGGGCAAAGGCGGCGCGCCGAGCCGGCCGTCCGTCAGGCCGGGATTTCCAGCCCCTCGGCCTTCAGCGCCTTGGCCTGCCGCCGGGCGAGCGCTGCCTCGTCGAAATCCTCGATCAGGCCGTGGAACAGGCGGTGCCAGTTCACCTCCGCCTTCAGGCGCAGGAACACGGAGCCGAGGCCGATGGCGGCCCGGTCCATCAGCACGAACTCGCGCGGCGGCGTCACGCCGCCGAGCCGGCGCAGCTCGCGATGGACGCGCCCGGCGACCTGCGCACCGTAGAGCCCGCTTTCCGATTCCTGGATGCGCTGGACCCGGTCCTCCATCAGCGGCGCATAGACGAACTCGGCCCAGATGTTCAGCACGTCGATCATCTCGTCGCCGAGATTCTGGAAGCCCCACGTCTCGTAGGCGTGCACCGCGAGGTCGCGGTCGTCGTTCTGAAGCGCGTGATAGAGGTCGATGACGCCGCGCACGAAGGAGGCATGGAAGATCCGGATGCACCCGAAATCGAGCAGGTTGAGCGCGCCGTCGGCCGCCGCGCTGTAGTTCCCGAGATGCGGATCGCCGTGGATCACGCCGTAGTAGTAGAACGGCACGTACCAGGCGCGGAACAGGTTGTGGGCGATGCGATTGCGCTGCTCCACCTCGGCCTGCTCGAACTCGGTCAGCGGCGTGCCGGCGAGCCAGCCCATGGTTAGCAGCCGCCCGGTGCAGAGCTCGCCGACCGGCTCCGGCACCCGGACCCCGTTCACCTTCGCCAGCATCCGCATATAGAGCCGCATGTGCCGCGCCTCGCGGTCGTAGTCGAGCTCCTCGCGCAGGCGGTCGGAGATTTCCCGGTGGATCTGATCGGTCGAGATCGCCTGGTCGTAGCGCTCGTAGATCGAGAAGACGAGCTTCAGCTGCCGCAGATCGGCCTCGACCGCCGATACCATGTCCGGATATTGCAGCTTGCAGGCAAGCTCGCGTCCGTCCTGGCCGACGGCCCGGTGGACCTGGCCGAGCGAGGCCGCGTGCGCCGCCTCGCGTTCGAATGACTTGAACCTCGACTGCCAGTCCGGCCCCAGCTCGCTCGCCATGCGCCGGCGCACGAACGGCCAGCCCATCGACGGCGCGTTCGACTGAAGCTGGCGCAGCTCGGCGGCGTATTCCGCCGGCAACGCGTCCGGGATCGTCGCCAGGAGCTGCGCGACCTTCATCAGCGGCCCCTTGAGACCGCCGAGGGCCGCGGTCAGCTCCGCCGCATGGCGGCTGCGGTCGAGCTCGATGCCGAGCATCCTCGATCCCGCGAACCGCGCGGCGAGCCCGCCCATGGCGCTGCCGACGCGCGCATAGCGGCGCACGCGGCGGCCCAGATTGTCGTTTTCCGATTGCGGCATGGCATCAAGAATGGGGTGGCGTCGTCGACATGCAATAGTACGGACGCCAGAATAATTCGGATCAGCCGTGCCCGGGGCGCACGAGGAAAGCGGTCAGGGCGACCCGCGCCGCCCGCTCACACGGCGGCCTTTCGCTTCGGCTGCACGAGCTCCGTAACCTTGAGCGCATCGAGCTTGCGCGCCAGCGCGACCACGCCCTCGAAGCGCGCGAAGGCAAGCTCCTGCGGATACAGCATCACGATGCCGAAGAAATCGATGATCTTGCCGTTGCCCGCATCGAGGCACCAGAACGCGTCCGGCACGGTCACCGGCGGCGCCAGCAGCACGGCGGAGAAGCCGGTCGTCGCCGCCTGCGCGAACGGCAGCGCGCGGTCGTCGGTGCACAGGCCGAAATCGTAGGCCACCTCGTGCAGATGGGGCAGCCGCCCCAGCGCGCGCAGCATCTCCAGCGGCCAGGCGGCCGAATCATCCGACAGCGCGTCCTCGTCGAGCGGCCAGTCGGCCGGCAGGCAGATGACCAGTTCGCCGTAGCGGACGCCGGCGCCTTCGGGCATCGACCGGTCGCTCATGCCCGACGTGACCAGCGTGTGAACCTTGCGCTTCTTCGTCGGCGGTACGTGGTGGATGTCGATGGCGACCCCGTCCGCATCGATCTCGTGGAACACCGAATCGACGACGCCGATATGCTCCCGGACGTGGTCGAGGATGGCGGCCGCCGCAGCAACGTCGCCGGCAGGCGATGCCTCGACCTCGCTCCGGCTGTCAGCTTTCCTGGCGCTCGCCTTGCTCATGGACCGTTCCCGATGATCGCCGTCCGCTGCCATTCGGAGCCGCTGGGACGGCGACCCGCGCGCTCCGACGCAGGCATGCTGTCACAAACTTCCGACCAACTGGTTAATGGCGCTGCGGCGCCGACCGCGGATGCACGCCGGTTAGGCGTGAACGGACGCGTCAGAAACCGTGCTCGACCAGCCAGTCGGCGATCCGCTCGGCGACCCTCTCCCAGCCCGGCTCGAGCATCAGGGCGTGGCCAAGGTCGGGCAGGATCTCGGCCCGCGTGCCGACGAGGCGCGCTGCCGATTTGACGAACGCCGGGGGAATGATCGTGTCCTCGGCGCCGCCGATGACGAGCACGGGAACGTCGCGCATGCGTGCGGGCGACGGCAGGTTGTAGCCCGACATGTCGAGCCAGGCCCGGTGCGATTCCTCGGTAAGCCGGCCGGCGTAGCGGCGCACGACCGCCTCCGGGACGTTCCCCGCGAACAGCGTCTCGTGCATGCGGCTCGCATTGGCGAACAGGCTGCCGAACTCGTGCACCATGCCGAGATCCCAGAACAGCCCCGGGTTCGTGATCGCCATCGCCGTGCCCGGCCCGGCCAGCCCCGATGCGGGAACCGGCGCCAGCAGCACCGCCGCCGCGGCATCGTGACGTTCGAGGTATTTCTGGACGACGAAGCCGCCCATCGAATGGCCGACCAGGACCGCTGGCCGGTCGAGTCCCGCGACGACCGAAGCGATGTCGGCCACATAGTCGTCGATGCCGAACCCGTGCAGCGCTTCGTGCCCCTCGCTCGCACCGTGCCCGCGCAGGCTGACGGCGTGCGTGTGCCAGCCGCGCCCGGCGAAGAAATCGAGGAAGAACTCATCCCAGCACCAGGCGGCGGCGAAGCCGCCATGGACGAAGAGCAGCGGCGCCGATGCACGCGTCGCGACCGCGTCCGGACTGCGCCGCAGCACCTCGAGTCCGGGCTGCACCCCGCCCGGCGCTGTCAATCGAGCGCCTCCAGCTCGTCGATGAGGCGCGCCACCACCGCCAGGCCGCGGCCCCAGAAATCGGGATCGCCGGCGTCGAGGCCGAACGGCGCCAGCAGCTCCTTGTGGCGCAGCGTGCCGCCGGCCGCCAGCATCTCGAGATAGCGTTCCGCGAAGCCCGCGTCGGCATCCTCGTACGCCGCGTACAGCGAGTTCACGAGGCAATCGCCGAACGCGTAGGCGTAGACGTAGAAGGGCGAATGGATGAAATGCGGAATGTAGCTCCAGAAGACGCGGTAATTGTCGTCGAACCGCAGCGCCGGCCCGAGGCTCTCGGTCTGCACGTCGAGCCAGATCTCGCCGATCCGTTCGGGCAGCAGTTCGCCCTCCCGGCGCTCGCCGTGCAGGCGCTTCTCGAACTCGTAGAAGGCGATCTGGCGCACCACCGTGTTCAGCATGTCCTCGACCTTGCCGGCCAGCATCGCCCGCCGCGCCGCCGGCGCCTCGGTCTTGCGCAGCATCGCGCGGAAGGTGAGCATCTCGCCGAAGACCGAGGCGGTCTCGGCGAGCGTCAGCGGCGTGTCCGCCATCAGGTGGCCCTGACGGGCGGCGAGCACCTGGTGCACGCCGTGGCCGAGTTCGTGCGCGAGCGTCATGACGTCGCGCGTCCGCCCCTGGTAGTTGAGCAGCAGATAGGGGTGCGACGACGGCACTGTCGGATGGGCGAACGCGCCCGACGCCTTGCCGGGCCGGGTTGGCGCGTCGATCCACGGATTGTCGAAGAAGCGGCGCCCGACCGCCGCCATGTCCGGCGAGAAATCCGCATAGGCCGCGAGCACGGTCTCGCGCGCCTCGTCCCAGGGCACGACGCGGTCGTCGGCCTCGGGCAGCGGCGCGTTGCGGTCCCAGTAGTCGAGCCGGTCGCCGCCGAACCACTTGGCCTTGAGCGCGTAGTATCGGTGCGAGAGCGACGGGTACGCCGCCTTCACCGCCGCGGCCAGCGCGTCCACCACCGCGTCCTCGACGAAGTTGCTGAGATTGCGCGCCGAATCGGGGCGCGCGAAGCGCCGCCAGCCGTCTTCGATCTCCTTGTCCTTGGCCAGCGTATTGGTGACCAGCGAGAAGACCCGCAGGTTCGCCGCCAGCACCGTGCCCAAACTCTCGGCGGCCTCGCGCCGCTTGCCGCCGTCGCGATCCGAAAGCAGGTCGAGGATCTCCGCCTCCGTCAGCTCCTTGCCGCGGAACGGGAAGCGCAGCCCCGCCAGCGTCTCGTCGAACAGCCGCACCCAGGCCGACCGGCCGACCACATGCTTTTCGTGCAGCACGCGCTCGATCTCGTCGTCCAGCTGGTGCGGCCGCATGGCGCGCACGTCGCGCAGCCATGGCCGGTAACGGGCCAGGGCCGGCGCGTCGAGCAACGAGTCGAGGCGTTCGTCCTCGATCCGGTTCAGCTCCAGCGTGAAGAACAGCAGCGTCGAGGAGATCACGTTGAGGTGCTCGAAGACGCCCTGGTAGAAGCGGCCGTTCGCGGGATCGGACTGGTCCCCGGCATAAACCAGCTGGGCGTAGCTGCCGATGCGCGAGAGCACCTCCTCGATGCGTTCATACTGCGCGATCGCCGTACCGAGCGAATCGCCATCCAGTTCGGCGAGCCGGCCCTTGTAGCGCTCGGCGAAAATCTCCGCATCAGCGCCCGCCTGCTCGAGGTCGGCGGCAAGCGCCTGCGACTCCGGCCCGTCGTAAAGATCGGACAGGTCCCACTCCGGCAACCCAACTAGCGCAGCGGCACTGGTCATGCCTATACTCCTTGGTTACGGCCCGCCCGGTATAGGACGCGGCGGCCGGGAGGACAAGCGCGTGCAGTCGGGCACGGGGGCGAGAGAGGAGCGCAGCAATGGATTACGGTGCAGTTCGTAATCTGCCGACGATGTTCTTCGACCAGGCCGATCGCTTCGCCGAGCGGCCGCTCCTGTGGTCGAAGCGGGACGGCGAGTGGGTCCCGCAGAGCTGGGCCGAGGTCGCGGAACGGGTGAGCGCGCTGTCGCGGGCGCTGCGCGCCAACGGCGTCGAGCCGGGCGATCGCGTCGCCCTGGTGTCGGAGAACCGACCCGCCTGGTTCGTCGCCGACCTGGCGATCATGGCCGCCGGCGCCGTTTCGGTGCCCGCCTACACGACCAACTCGAGGGACGACCACCACTATCTGCTGTGCGACAGCGGCTCGAAGGGCATCATCATCTCGACCGCCGCGCTTGCCAGACGCGCCCTGCCCGCGGCGCAGGAATGCCCCGACACGGATTTCGCGATCTGCATGGAGGATCCGGACGATCCGCCCGAGCAGGGCGTCAAGGTGGTCGGCTGGAACGAGGCGCTCGACGCGGGACGCGCGCTTCCCGACGACGTGCGCCAGCACGCGTCGAGGGCCGACCGGAGGGACACCTGCTGCCTGATCTACACGTCGGGCACCGGCGGACGCCCGAAAGGCGTGATGCTGAGCCACGGCGCCATTCTCTGCAACTGCATGGGCGCCCAGGACGTGATCGCGCGACTGCCCGGATACAGCGAGCCCGGCGAGGTGTTTCTCAGCTTCCTGCCGCTGTCCCATGCCTACGAGCACACGGCCGGGCAGTTCTTCCCGATCTCGATCGGCGCCGAGATCTATTACGCGGAATCGCTGGAGAAGCTGGTAGCGAACATCGCCGAGGCGCGGCCGACCATCATGACGGCGGTGCCGCGGCTGTACGAATCGATCTATGCGCGCATTCTGCGCGGGCTCAAGGACGCCAGCCCGCTGCGCCAGAAGCTGTTCCACAAGGCGGTCGAGCTCGGACGCAAGCGGCTCGAGGCGCCGGGCAGCCTCGGCATCGGCGAGCGCATGCTCGACGCGCTGCTCGACAGGCTGGTGCGCGCAAAGGTCCGCAAGCGTTTCGGTGGACGCCTGAAAGCGTTCGTGTCGGGCGGCGCGGCCCTGAATTACGAGATCGGCAGCTTCTTCCTGGCGCTCGGCGTCCGGCTGCTGCAAGGCTACGGGCAGACCGAAGCCGCGCCGGTCATCAGCGTCAATCCCCCCGAACTGATCAAGATCGCCACCGTCGGGCTGCCGCTGAAGGGCGTCGAGGCGCGCATCGCCGATGACGGCGAGATCCTGGTACGCGGCGAGATGGTGATGAACGGATACTGGAACAAACCCGAGGCGACCGCCGAGGCGATCCGCGATGGCTGGCTCCACACCGGCGACATCGGCGTGATCGACGAGCACGGGTACATCGCGATCACCGACCGCAAGAAGGACATCATCGTCAACTCCGGCGGCGACAACATCTCGCCGCAGCGCATCGAGGGCATGCTGACCGTCGAGCCGGAGGTCGCGCAGGCCATGGTGCACGGCGACAGGAAGCCGCACCTCGTGGCGCTGCTCGTGCCGGACGCCGATTTCGCCGCCGCGTGGGCCACGGAACACGGCAAGGCCGCGGATCTGGCGGCGCTGGTCGAGGACAAGGAGTTCCGCAAGGCGATCGCCGGCGCCGTCGATCGTGTAAATTCCCGTCTATCCGTTGTGGAGCGGGTACGGCGATTCGTGCTAACGTCCGATCCCTTCTCCATCGAGAACGAGATGATGACACCGAGCCTCAAGATCCGGCGGCACATAATCAGGGACAAGTACGGCGCTTCGCTGGAGGCCCTGTACCGCAGCTGAGGCCGCATGCCGGGGCGTCGGAGAACAGCGCCGGTCGAGCCGAGAAACGATCAAAGATATAATGAAATCAATGATGTCGCCCGGGCGGCTTTTCCTTTGCCGAGCCACGCCCTGTCTTTGCCTGTTGCTGCTCGCGGCCTGCGACAGCCCGACGCTCGTCGTGCTCGAAGACCCGAGAACCTACGTCGAGGACCGGTCGCTGTCGCAGGCGCGCGAGGACGCGCGCATCAGGCTCGACATCCAGGCGCTCTTCATCGAGGACGAATCGGGCAGGTTGCGCGACGTCAAGGTCGAGGTCTACGAGCGGGCGGTGCTGCTCGTAGGCACGGTCGCCTCGCAGGGCGACGGTCTGCGGGCGGGGACGCTTGCGGCAAGCGTCGATGCGGTCGGCACCGTGTACAACAAGATCCAGGTGACGGCGAACGCAAGCCTCGAGGACGCCGCGGCGGACCTGACCATCGAAACCAAGATCAAGAAGCGGCTGCGCGACGCCGACGCGGTCAGCTCGGCCAATATGCGCTGGCACAGCGTGAACGGCGTCGTCTACGTGTTCGGCCGGGCGCTGAGCGAGGAAGAACGTGCGCTCGCCCTCCGCCTGATGTCGGAAGTCGAGGGCGTGCGCGAGGTCGTCGATTGCCTGACCGTCAGGCCGCGGGGCGCCTGACGGGCAAGCGGCGGCCGGGTCCGGCGCAGGCTCGCGGCAACGTCCGGTCGTATTGCCGTCGAGTCGGGAAATTTCCGGGGCGCACGGCAGGTCCGCCCGGCGCGATTGTTGCGAATTCGCGCGCAAACCGCCGACCGAATTGAAATCGTCCCCGGTATGGTTAACCTTTAGTTTACGACGAGCATAAGAAAATAACGCTCGGGGGAGCCGGAACCGCCTACGGAGAGGGTACCGCCCATGCCGCTCGCGGCCGTTACGCTCGACGACAAGTACGCGCTGGATTCGGGCCGGATCTATCTGACCGGCACGCAGGCCCTCGTCCGCCTGCCGATGCTGCAGCGCCAGCGCGACGTCGCGGCCGGCCTCGACACGGCGGCGTTCATTTCCGGCTACCGGGGCTCGCCGCTCGGCGGCCTCGACCTCGCGATGTGGCAGGCGCGAAGGTTTCTCGAGCGCAACAACATCCGCTTCCAGCCGGGCGTAAACGAAGACCTCGCGGCGACGGCGGTCTGGGGCACGCAGCAGACCGGACTGTTCCGGGGCGCACGGCACGACGGCGTCTTCGCCATGTGGTACGGCAAGGGTCCCGGAGTCGACCGCTCGGGCGACGTGCTCAAGCACGCCAACAACGCCGGCACCAGCCGCCATGGCGGCGTGCTCGCCCTGGCCGGCGACGACCACACCTGCCGGTCCTCGACGCTGCCGCACCAGTCCGATCACGCCTTCGTCGACGCCAGCATCCCGGTGCTGAACCCCGCCGGCGTCCAGGAGATACTGGACCTCGGCCTCTACGGGTTCGCGATGTCCCGCTTCTCGGGCTGCTGGATCGGCTTCAAGACGGTCGCCGAGACCGTCGAGACCTCGGCCTCGGTCGAGGTCGATCCGCAGCGCCTGGAGATCGTCGCGCCGGACGATTTCGCCATGCCGGAGGGCGGTCTCAACATCCGCTGGCCCGACAGCCCGCTCGACCAGGAATACCGGCTGCACCGGCACAAGCTCTATGCCGCGGTGGCGTTCGCGCGGGCGAACCGGCTCGACCGCGTCGCCGTGCCGAGCCCGAGCCCGCGTTTCGGCATCGTCACGACCGGCAAATCCTACCTCGACGTGCGCCAGGCCCTCGACGATCTCGGGATCGACGAGGCCTTCGCCGCCGAGCTCGGCCTCTCGGTGTACAAGGTGGCCCTGGCCTGGCCCCTGGAACGCGAGGGAATTCGCCGCTTCGCCGAGGGGCTGGACGAGATTCTCGTGGTCGAGGAAAAACGCGCGCTGATCGAGAACCAGCTGAAGGAGCAGCTGTACAACTGGGAAGCCGCCAAGCGGCCGCGCATCATCGGCAAGTTCGACGAGGCGGGCGAGTGGATCCTGCCGTCGGCGGGCGCCCTGACGCCGGCCCGCATCGCGCGGGTCATCGCCACACGGATCGCGCGCTTCCATACCAGCCCGCGCATCGACGAACGCGTCGCCTTCATCGATTCGAAGGAAAAGGCGCTCGAATCGATGCGCCCGGCACCGAAGCGCGTGCCCTATTTCTGCTCGGGCTGTCCGCACAATACCTCGACGCGGGTCCCCGAGGGCAGCCGCGCGCTGGCGGGCATCGGCTGCCACTACATGGTGCAGTGGATGGACCGCAACACCGACACCTTCACGCAGATGGGCGGCGAGGGAGTCACCTGGGTCGGCCAGGCCCCGTTCACCGACGAAAAGCACGTCTTCGTCAATATCGGCGACGGCACCTACTTCCACTCTGGGCTGCTGGCGATCCGCCAGGCGATCGCGTCCGGCGCCAACGTCACCTACAAGCTCCTGTTCAACGACGCCGTCGCGATGACCGGCGGGCAGCCCGTCGACGGCCGCCTGACGGTGCCGCAGATAACGCGCCAGCTCAACGGCGAGGGCGTCGCCAGGATCGTGGTCGTCAGCGACGAGCCCGACAAGTACCCGCGCGACGCCGGCTTCGCCCCCGGCGTCGAGGTGCACCACCGCCGCCGGCTTGACCGCATCCAGCGCGAGATGCGCGAGATCCCGGGCACCACGGCGATCATCTACGACCAGACCTGCGCGACGGAGAAACGCCGTCGCCGCAAGCGCGGACGCATGCCCGACCCGGCCCGGCGCACCTTCATCAACGAGACGGTCTGCGAGGGCTGCGGCGACTGCTCGACGGTCTCGAACTGCCTCTCGGTGATCCCGATCGAGACGGAATTCGGGCGCAAGCGGGCCATCGACCAGGCATCGTGCAACAAGGACTTCTCGTGCCTCGACGGGTTCTGTCCGAGCTTCGTGACCGTCGAGGGCGGCGCGCTGCGCAAACCCGAAGGCGCGACCGCCGACACGCCGTTTCCGCCGCTGCCCGAGCCCGAGCTGCCGGCGCTCGACCGGCCCTACGGCATCCTCGTAACGGGTATCGGCGGCACCGGTATCGTCACCGTCTCGCAGCTGCTGGGCATGGCTGCGCACCTCGAAGGCAAGGGCATCGGCGTGCTCGATATCGCCGGACTCGCCCAGAAGTACGGCGCGGTGACGAGCCATGTCCGCATCGCCCGCGGGCCGGCCGACATCCACGCCGTGCAGATCGCCGCCGGCGGTGCGAAACTGGTGATCGGCTGCGACCTGGTCGTCAGCGCCGGCTTCGACTCGCTGGCCAAGATCCGAAGCGGCGTCACGAGCGTCGTCGTCAACACGCACGAGACGGTGACCGGGGACTTCACCCGCAATCCCGATCTCGCGATACCGAGCGACGACATGCGGAGCGCCATCGTCGAGGCGGCCGGCGAGGGTCGGGTCGACTTCGTCGCCGCCACGCGCCTCGCCAGGACGCTGACCGGCGACCCGATCGGCACCAACCTGTTCATGGTCGGATACGCCTGGCAGAAGGGACTGATTCCGCTCGGCGAAGAGGCGCTGATGCGTTCGATCGAGCTCAACGGCGTCGCCGTCGATGCGAACAGGCAGGCCTTCCTGTGGGGGCGGCGCGCCGCCCACGACATCGGCGCCGTCGAGGCGATCGCCGCCAGCCGCGGCGGTCAGCCGGCGCCCGGCCTGGCGCGGACGCTGGAAGAGGTCGTCGCGCGGCGCGTCGAGTTCCTCGGCGACTATCAGGACGCCGCCTACGCCCGCCGCTACGGCGGTTTCGTCGAGCGCGTGCGCGAGCGCGAATCGGCCTGTGTCCCGGGCCGCGACGGGCTGGCCGAGGCGGTCGCCCGCAACTATTTCAAGCTGCTCGCCTACAAGGACGAGTACGAGGTCGCCCGGCTGTTTACGCGGCCCGCGTTCCGGGCGGCGCTCGAGCGCGAGTTCGCGGGCGACTACCGGGTCCGGGTCCATCTCGCGCCGCCGCTGATCGCCGGGCGGGATCCCGATACCGGCCACCTGCGCAAGCGATCCTACGGCCCCTGGATCTTCAGGGCCTTTGCGCTGCTGGCACGGCTCAAGCGCCTGCGCGGGACGGTGTTCGACGTCTTCGGTCACACCGCCGAGCGCAGGGCGGAGCGCCGGCTGATCCGCGATTACGAGGAAACGGTGACGGAGCTGCTCTCCGGCCTCTGCGCCGACAATCACGGGCTCGCCGTCGAGATCGCCTCGATCCCGGCGAAGATCCGCGGCTTCGGCCACGTCAAGGACAGGGCGATCGAGGCGGCGCGGGAACGCGAGGCGCAGCTGCTCGCGGACTGGCGCACGCCGCAGCCGCGGGCGACGGCCGCCGAATAGCGCGCCAGCGCACTATCCGATTGGCTCGCTCCAGCCCGCTCCCCCGCCCGGCCACCCAGCGGTATCGTATGTGAGTGGATGATGTACTAGCGCCGCAGCGGCGGCAGCATCAGCAGCACGACCGGAGCGCAGATGCCGGCGAGGACGGCGCCGGCGCCGAAGGTCGCCGCCGGACCCACGAACTGCCACAGCGCACCGGCCGCAACGCTCGAGGCGAGCAGGCTGAGCCCGGCCACCATGTTGAAGATGCCGAACGCGGTGCCGCGATAGCGCGGCGGCGCCACGTCGGCCACCAGGGCCGACAGCAGCCCCTGTGTCAGGCCCATATGGATGCCCCAGAGCAGCGCGCCGGCGAGCACGGTCGCCGTCGTCGCGCCCGACGCGAGAACCAGGTCGGCGAGTGCGAGCACCCCATAGCCGGCGGCCAGCAGCCCGCGTCGGCCGAGCGTGTCGGAAAGCCAGCCGGCGGGATAGGCGGTCACCGCGTAGGCGACGTTCATGACGACGAGGACGAGCGGCACGAACGCCGCTTCCAACGCCGTGCCGCTGCCGCGCAGCAGCAGGAACGCCTCGCTGAAGCGGGGCAGCATCAGGCAGCCGCCGATCGCCACGAGTGTCCAGTACGGGCACCCGAGATGCCGCAGGTCGGAAGGCCGCAGCGGGTTGCGCGGTGGCGCGGCGGTCCCCGCGGCGGGCGGCTCGCGCACGGCGACCGCGAGCAGCAGCACGGCAGCGACGGCGGGAATCACGGCAACCCAGAAGACGCTGCGGATATCGCCGGCGAAGGCGAGCATCAGGGCGACGGCGAGGAGCGGCCCCGCGGTCGCGCCCACGGTGTCGAGGGCCTGGCGCAGGCCGTAGGCGGCGCCGCGGATCTGCGGTGGCGTCAGATCGGCGACGAGGGCGTCGCGCGGAGCGCCGCGGATTCCCTTGCCGAGCCGGTCGGTGAAACGGGCGAGGAAGACCAGCCCCGCCCCCTCTGCAAGCGGGAACACCGGCTTGGTCAGCGCCGCCAGCCCGTAGCCGGCAAGCGCCAGCAGCTTGCGCCTGCCGAGACGGTCGCTGAGCGCGCCGGAGAAGACCCTTGTCATGGCGGCGGTTGCCTCGGCGATACCCTCGATGAGGCCGAGCGTCAGCGCCCCGACCCCGAGGCCGGCAACGAGGAACAACGGCAGCAGGCTGTGGATCATCTCGCTGCTGACATCCATCAGCAGGCTGACGAGGCCGATCGCCCACACGGCCGCCGGCAGCCGCGCGCCACCGCGCGGCGGGCCGCCTCGCGCCGCTTCGTCGCGCTCATTCATGCTCGATTTCCGGCCGTGCCGGGCCCCTCGACGAAAAACGGAAAGTGGCCGCGCCGTTACAATAGGACGCCTCATATCATCGTGCTAGCATCCGCGCCATGTCTTGGTTCCAAGCCCTAACCGCCTTCGTCTCCGCCCACCAGGAACTCGCCTATCTGCTCGTTCTGATCGTCGCGTTCTGGGAGTCGATCCCGGTCTTCGGCCTGTTCGTCCCCGGCTCGACGCTGATCGTCGCCGCGTCGATCCTGGTGCCCAGCGGGGCGCTCGAGCTGACGCCGGTGCTGGCCGCCGCGATCGTCGGCTCGATCGCCGGCGATTCGGCGGCATTCTGGATGGGGCGCCGGTACGGCCGCGACCTGCTGCGCTGGGGGCCGCTGGCGCGCCGGCCCGAGCTCGTCGCGCGCTCGGAGCGATTCTTCCAGGATCACGGCGGCAAGGGCATCCTGCTCGGGCGGTTCACGCCGCCGGTGCGCGGCATCCTGCCGGCGATCGGCGGCATGGCCGGCGTGACCTGGTCGCGTTTCCTGGTCGCCGCTGCGATCGCCTCGTTCGGCTGGGCGCCCGCGCACGTCCTGCCGGGCGCGCTAATCGGCGCCAGCCTCGAGCTGGCCGGGGCGGTGACCGCGCGGCTCGGCGGTCTGCTGCTGCTGCTGCTCGTCGCCGCCTATCTGCTGATCGTCTTGGTGCGCGCCTGCCTGCGCTGGGGTATTCCGGCGGGCACGCGGGCGGCGCGCAGCCTGATCGTGTGGGCGCGCGCGCACAACACGTTCGTCGGCCGCGAGATCCTCGCGCTGCTCGACCCGGAGCACCGCGAGGCCAGGGCGCTTGCGGTGCTCGCAGGCCTGCTGATCATCGGCGGCGTGGGCTTCGCCGTCGTCCTCGAGGACCTGACCTCGGGCGCGCCGCTGGTGCGCGCCGACGCCGCGATCTTCAATGCGCTCCAGAGCCTGCGTTCGCCCTGGGCCGATTCGCTGATGGTGGCAATCACCGAACTGGGCGACGCCAAGGTCGCCGTCCCGGTCGCCATCGCCGGCTTTCTCTGGCTCGCCTGGCGGCGCGCCTGGCCCGACGCGGTCTACTGGGTCTGCGCCATCGCCTTCGCGCAGCTTTTCGCGACCGTGCTCAAGGTCGCGCTGCACACGCCGCGCCCGATGCCGGACCTCTACCACGGCTGGAGCGCGTTCTCGTTCCCCAGCGGCCACGCCGCCGTCAACGGCGTGCTGTACGGGTTTCTCGCCGTCATGGTAACGCGCCAGGCCGGCCTGGCGATTCGATCCGCGATCGTCGGCGGCATCCTGCTGCTCGTCGGGCTGATCGCCCTGTCCCGGCTCTATCTGGGCGCCCACTGGTTCTCCGACGTCGCCGGCGGCCTCGGCATCGGTGCCGCCTGGGTCGGCCTGCTCGGCATCGCCTATATCCGCCACCGGCCGGCCGAGGGCCAGACCCGGGGCCTGCTCGCGGTCACGGCGCTGGTGCTCGTCGTCGCCGGGACGATCAACATCTGGCTGTCACACGCGGCGGACCTGGCGCGCTACCGCCCGCAGGCGGAGCGGACGGTGATCGCGGCGTCGCAGTGGGCGGAGGGCGGCTGGCGGCGGCTGCCGGCGTATCGCATCGATCTCGCCGGCGAGATCGAGGAGCCGTTCGTCCTGCAGTGGAGCGGCGGGCTGGACCCGTTCGCCGCGGAACTCGCCGGCACGGGCTGGAAGCGCGCGGCGGAATGGCGCGCCGCGGGCCTCGTTGCCTGGCTCTTGCCGGGCGCCGATCCGGCTGCGCTGCCGGTGCTGCCCAAGCTGCATGACGGCCGCCGCCCGCTTGCGATGTTCGTCCGCCCCGATCCCGGCCGCGAGTCGCGCATCGTCCTGCGCGTCTGGGATTCGCACGTCAGGCTGCTTGACGACGGGCGCGAGCTGCCGCTCTGGCTCGTGACGGCGACGCGGGAGATCATTCGGCGCCCGCTCAACCTGATGGCGCTCGCGATGACCGAGGACGACGTCAACGGGCCGCGCGATGCCCTCGAGACCGCGCTCGGCGTACGGCCACGGCGGCGCGACGGCGCGACGGTCGGCGATTCCGAATGGGACGGCGCGCTGCTGCTGGGCGGCGAGGCGCTGCCCGCCGGCGTCAGATAGGCGGCCGCCGGACGGGTCGCGCGTCAGCGCCGGCGTCGCGCCGACTCGGCGATCTTCGCCAGAATCGTGTTCAAGACGAAATCGAGGGACGGCCGCGGCAGGCCGGCGCCGAAATCGAGCGACGCGGCGTCGCCCGCCATGATGACCGCCGGGCGCCTGCCGCGGCCGGTCCGCGCCATGCTCACTGATTCGATGGCATCGAGCGGCATCCGCTTGCCTTCCGTCTCGCCGCGGCCGCCGACGCGGTTGACGCGCACGCCGTCCGGGCCGACCCGGAGCCGGCGGCGCGTCGTCAGGTCCTGCACCACGCCGATGACGAACAGGATCTCGAACAGCATTCCGACGCCGGCGAAGACGATGCGCCCGGCGAGCGGCAGATCCGGTGCGAAAAAGCCGGCGCCGACAAAGAGCAGCGGAAACAGCACCGCGATCAGCGAGCCCCACCAACTGTTCTGCGGCCCGGTCCGCGTGATCACCACCGTATCGCCCTCGAAACTCACCGCCAGGCCTCGGGCGCGGCGTGTCAGCGCCTCGTAGTCGACGTCAACCTTGCCCTCGCCGATCAGCTGGCTGACGGTCTTGTCGAGATCGCCCGCCTCGCGTCTGACCATACCGGCGTCGCCCTCCTCGAACGCCGGCAGCCGGAGGCGGCGCGCATAATCCTCCCAGATTTCACGAAATCCGCGGTCGCTGGTGTCGGTGTACAGGTTGATCGTGCGTTCGTCGTCGCGATGCTGCAGATCGACCATGTAGAGCGTGTAGCTCCTGTTCTTCGTCCTGACGCGGCGCTTGTGGCGCATCACGCCCTGGAACGCGGTGAGCGGCTCGCGCCAACGCTTGACGCCCCGCAGGCCGCGCTCGGTGACGCTGAACGTCGTGCCGTCGAAGGCCACGGTGCGCCGCCACAGCAGGCGTTGAACGCCGTACAGGATCAGGCCCGCCGCGATGAGCGGGAAGAGCAGGAAGAGCAGCGCCTCGGGACCCGTTTGACCCTGGCGCAGCAGCGACAGCAAGCCGACGGACGGGAACCCGCCCCAGACGAGAGCGAAGACGATGAGAAAAAGGGCGCCGAAGCGGCTGCCCGTCTGCGTTGCCTCGACCGGCGGCGCGCTGACGTCGAGCTTCCAGCGCCTGGCCCCGCCGCCGAAGGGAATGTGGATGCGCAGCATGTCGCCCCCTTTCCGCACGCCCGTCGGTCGCCGGATCGACGGGCGCGGCGACCGCCATTGCAGCCGCCGAGCGCTTAACATTTGCTTACCCCGCCGGTCACAACGCCGCGAGACGCCGTGTGCGAACCCGCTTGCAGCGGCGTCCGGCTGCGGTTAGGTTCGCCCCGTGGAAAGCCACGGCGCGAGACGGTTCCGGAAATCGCCCCCTTGAACTTCAGCCTGTCATCAGCCTTCCGCGGACGCCGCACCATCGCCTGGATCGGCGCGATCGTACTGGGCGTCGGGCTGTCGTCCGGCGCCTCGCGGGCGCAGATCATCGAAAAGGAACTGCACCGCGGCATCGCCGACGGCCCCGTGAAACTCGATCCCCAGTTCGCCATCCTGCCGGCGGAGCGCACCATCCTGGCCGATCTCTATCTCGGACTGGTCACGGAGGACGCGGCGGGCGAGATCGTTCCGGGGGCGGCCGAGCGCTGGGAGGTCAGCGATGACGGCCTCACCTGGACGTTCAGCCTGCGCGGAAACCAGAAATGGTCCGACGGGCGCCTGCTCGAGGCCCGCGACTTCGTTTACGCCTTCCAGCGGCTGCTCTCGACGCGCTCGGGCGCGCCGTTCGCCTCGATGTTCTACAACATCGTCGGCGCCGAGGATCTGCACCGCGGGCAAGCAAAGGACGCACGGGATCTCGGGGTCCGCGCGACGAACAACCTCACCCTCGAATTCAGGCTGAATCGGCGCTCGCCCGAATTCCTGGCGCAGCTCGTCCACCACAGCGCCTATCCGCTGCGCCGCGATCTGATCGAAGGCAAGGACGAATCCTGGACGCGGCCGGGCAAGATGGTGTCGAACGGCGCCTACACGCTCGCGGAGTGGCTGCCGGGCCGCTATTTGCGGCTGGCGAAGAACTGGAACTTCACCGAGTCCGCCGACGTCAGGATCGACAATGTCTATTACCAGGTGGCGGACGTTCCCGAAAACGGCATCGAGAGCTTCTTCGCCGGCGAAATCGACACGTTCTCCGGAGTCCCGCGCGAGTACGCCGCCGACCTGCTGCGCGATGCGCCGGGGGCGATGCGGATCTATCCGACGCTGACCGTCGATTACCTCGTATTCAACACGACGAAGGCGCCGTTCGACGATCCCCGCGTGCGGCGGGCCCTGAGCCTGGCGATCGACTCGCCGACGCTGGTCAAGGAGGCCCTGCGCGGCGGCGAGATTCCGGCCGACGGCTTTCTGCCGGACGGCCTCGCGAGCCTGCGTGAACCGGCACGGCCGAAACGGCAGGGGCCCTACCCCGCACCGCGCCCGGTATCGGCGGGCGAGAAGCGCGAGCAGGCCCAGGAGATCCTGACCAACGCGGGGTACGGGGCGCGCGAGGCGATCCGGCTGACCGTGCATTTCAACCTCAGCGAGACGCATGCCAGGGTCGCCGAAGAGGTCGCCGACATGTGGAAGCGCATCGGCATCCTGACCGATCTCTACAGCAGCGACTACACCGTGCATTACGGTGACCTCGGGGCCGCCGATTTCGAGGTTGCGCGCGCCGGATGGATCGCCGACTTCAACGACCCGCTGGCCTTCCTGATGCTGTTCGGCTCGGATACGGAACGCTTCAACTACGGGCGGTTCGCCGACGCGGAATTCGACAAGTTGATGACGCTCGCCGCGCGGCAGGATCCCGAAGCGCGCGCGGTGACGCTGCGCCGCGCTGCCGAGCGCGTGGCGGACCTCGCCGCCGTGATACCGCTGTACCACCACGCGTCGCGCAATCTCGTCGGTCGCCAGGTCACCGGCTGGCAGGACAATCTGCGCGACATCCACCCCAGCCGGTATCTCGACGTCCTGGAGCTGCCGCCGGAGGAAATGCCGGAGATGCCCGAGCTCCGCGGCGCCGAGGCGACGGAAGACGCGGCAATCGAGGCAGAGGACGCAACGACGGCCGCCGACGAAGGCGCGGCACCCGCAGCCGGGACGTCGGCCAATGTCGAGGACATGCCGCCGACTGCCGGGACGCTCAGGCCACCGGTGACCGAGCCGACGACCTCGGCGCCGCCGATGCCCTCGTTCCGGGGCGAGTGACCGCCGCCCGGTCCCGGTCTAGGGCATTATCCGATTGGTTCGCCCCGGCCCCCGCAGGCGGATGCTGTACTAGCCGCCCATGCCG
>JBFHDX010000006.1:0-67210 GCA_041584475.1 Alphaproteobacteria bacterium | reverse complement strand
CCCCCCCCCCCCCCCCCGACCCGGGCCCTTGGATTTCTAGGTCCCGGCCTCGATCAGAAGCCGAGCTTGCCGAAATAGTGCTCGTAGGCGAGCTTGTAATCGGCAGAGTTCATCAGGTCGTAGAAGGCGACGCGCTTCGACCAGTCACGCTGCGAATCGACGACCTTCTTGAAGAACGGATCCTGGTTCAGATTGGCCAGGACCGTGTCCCAGGACTTGAGCTGCGCCTGGAGGACAGCTTGCGGTGTGCGGTAGACCTTCACGCCGCTCTCGTTGATGAGCTTCTGCAGGTCACGCGAGTAATTGTCCATCGCGGTCGCGTAGTTGGCGGTGTTCGCCGCCTCGGCCGCGTATTCGAGGATCGCCTGATGCTCTTTCGGCAGGGCTTCGTACTTGCTCCGGTTGAAGATGATCTCGAAGAACTCGGCGGCCTGGTGGTACGAGCCCATCATGTAGATCTTGGACACGTCCTGCGCGCCGAAGCGGCTGTCGGACGTCGGGTTGTTGTACTCGAACGCCTCGATGACGCCGCGCTCCAGCGCCGGCACGATTTCGCCGCCCGGCAGCTGCGCCACCGACAGACCCATGCCCTGCATGATGTCCGTGGCCAATCCGACCGTGCGGTATTTCAGTCCCTTGAGATCGTCGGCGGTCTTGATTTCCTTCTTGAACCAGCCGAGCGGCTGCGTCGGCATCGGCATGGCGAAGAAACCGACGAGGTTCAGCTTGAGGATGTCCTGCACCAGTTCGCGGTACAGATCCTTGCCGCCGCCCTTGTGGATCCAGGCGAGAATCTGCGAAGCGTTGGCACCGAACACGGGCCCCGTGCCGAACAGCGACGCGGCCTTGTGCTTGCCGTACCAGTAGGCCGTCACCGTGTGGCCGGCGTCGAGTACGCCTTTGTGCACCGCGTCCTGGACCTGGAACGCCTGCACCACGGCACCGGAATTCAGATAGTCGATCTTGAGGCGGCCGCCGGCCATGTCCTCGACGCGTTTGACGTATTCCTGCGCCATCTCGTTGAAGATGTCCGCTGCACCCCACGAGCCCTGCATTTTCAGGGTCACGGTCTGGGCCCGCGACACCTGCGGCATGGCGACGGCGGCAGCGGTACCCGCAGCCGCGCCGGCGCCGACCTTCAGGAATTTACGACGAGTGGCCGTCTTGGCCGCGGTATCCTTGGTTGTCATAGTTTCCTCCTCCCGACTTCAAGGACGGATAGTCACGCAATAACGAACGACGGACCAATCCGGTTACGCCGCATGGTCCCTCTCCAGCGCCTACTATCAGTTACTTGATCTGAACCGGGTATTTTATTGGAAGGCTCCCTGTCAGATCGCATTCATCACCCGACGCCAGCATCGACGTTCAGGATGCGCAAGACTTCAACATTTTGCGGTCGTCCGCAACCGGTTTTCCCGCATGGCGGAATTCGATCCCCGATTCGCCCGGCGCCAGCGGCCCATCAGGCCACGCGGTCGCCCGGCTCACGCCCGGCGAAGAACGCGTCGAGATTGTCCAGCGCGCGGAAGCCCATGGCGTCGCGCGTCTCTCGCGTGGCGCTGCCAATGTGGGGCAGCAGAAACGCGTTGCTGAGCTCCCGATAGCGGGGATCGATCGCGGGTTCATTGTTGTAAACGTCGAGACCTGCGGCGAAGAGTTTGCCGCGCTGCAGCGCCGTGATCAGCGCGTCGTCGTCGACCAGCGCCCCGCGCGCCGTATTGACGACGATCGCACCGTCGGGCAACCGCGCGATGCGCTCGGCGTTCAGCAGTCCAGTCGTCTCCGGCGTCGCGGGACAGTTCAGCGACAGCACGTCGCACTGCGGCAGCATCGCGTCGAGGACGGCGTGGAATTGGGCTCCTGCCTCGAGTTCGGGGTCGAGCCGCTGTCGGTTGTGGTAATGGACCGTCATCTCGAACGCCCGCGCTCTGCGTGCCACGACCTGACCGACCCGTCCCATGCCGACGATGCCGATCCGCTTGCCGGTCAATTGGATGCCGACCATGAAGGCCGGGCTCCAGTCGCGCCATTCGCCGCTGCGAACGAGATGCTCGCCCTCGCTTGCCCGCCGCGCCGCGCCGAGCATACAGAGCATGGCGATCTCGGCGGTCGCGTCGCTCAGCACGTCGGGCGTGTTGGTGACGACGATGCCGCGTGCTCGCGCGGCCTGCAGGTCGACATGGTCGACACCCACCGAGAAGTTTGCGATCACGCGCACCGTGGCAGGCAGCGCCCCGATCAACTCGGCCGACAACCTTTCCGTGTGGCAGGGCAGGATGGCGTCCGCCCCGTCGCAGAGCGCGAGCAGCGCGCCGCCGTCGTAAAGCCGGTCCTCGGGGTTGAGCCGCGGAATATAGTCGCGGCGCAGCCGTTCCTCGATTGCCTCGGGCAGTTTGCGGGTGACGACGACGACCGGCTTTGCGCTCATTTGCTGGCTCCGTGGCGTCCGAAACCGGACGGGCTGCGATTGTCGACCTTGTAACATATTCGTTTACTTTTTTGCTCCATCATGCCTGTCTTCGCACCGCTTCCGGCCCTGATCGGGCGCATTGTTCTCTGAGGGGAAGTACCGATCGATGTTGCCCCGGATCCGACTTGCCGTTGCGTCTCTGGCGATCTTGGCGGTCGGCGCCTGCGCCGCGCCGCCGGCGCCCGGCCCCGAGGCACGCGCGGCAGCGGAGCGACTCGCGCGCGACATCCACAGCCGCCATTACGTGTCCTCCGAGGTGCCCGGTGCCGAGCAGCCGGATATCAAGCTGTTCGCCCAGGTCTTCGAGCGCGTGCGCACCGATTACGTTCGCCCGGTGGACGAGGGCGTGCTGCTGGCGGCGGCGACGAGCGCCGTGCTCGACGCCGAACCTCCGGCCGGCGAGCCGGCGGGCGACTGGCTCGTCGAGCAGGCGATCAAGGGCATGCTGGCCTCGCTCGACCCCTACAGCACGTACCTGCCACGCGACGAATACGGCGCCATCAAGGACTCGATGAAGGGCGAATTCGGCGGCCTCGGAATCCAGATCGCCAAACCGCAGGAAGGCGACGGCGTGATCGTGGTCACGCCGCTCGACGGCACGCCTGCGCAGCAGGCAGACATAGAGGCGGGTGACCGCATCACGCATGTCGACGGGGTCGCCCTCGGCGACAGGCCGCTCAGCAAGATCGTGCAGATGCTGCGCGGTCCCGTCGGATCGGCGGTCGAGCTGAGGATCAGCCGCGAGGCGCGCGCGCCGTTCGACGTCACGATCAATCGCGCGCAGATTCGCATCAACGTCGTGAAATGGCGGCGCGAGGGCGATTTCGGATACGTTCGCATCAGCAGCTTCACCGAGGACACGACCGGGCAGGTCGAGGCCGCGGTCCAGGAGATCCGCTCCCATCTCGGTGGACGGCTGGCGGGGCTCATCATCGACCTTCGCAACAACCCGGGCGGCTTGCTGATGCAGTCGGTGTCCGTCTCCGACGTCTTCATCGAGCGCGGCGACATCGTCACCACGCGGAGCCGCAACGGCGCCCAGCGTTACAGCGCGAGCCGCGGCGACCTCGCGGCGGGACTGCCGATTGCGGTCCTGGTCAATGGCGGGTCCGCCTCCGCCGCGGAGATACTCGCCGGAGCGCTCAAGGACCACGGGCGTGCGCTCATCGTCGGCAGCCGGACGTTCGGCAAGGGCACGGTGCAGACTGTCATTCCGATGGGGCAGGGCACCGCGCTCAAGCTCACGACCGCCACCTACTTCACGCCGTCTGGATCGTCCGTGGACGGCGGCATCGCCCCCGATATTGAGGTGAGGGAGAATCCCGACATCGAAGGCGACGAGATGTTGAGCCGGGCTATCTCGGAGCTCGACCGCCTGGCCAGCCTCTGATCTCGGCGACCCGCGTCGCCGCCGGACGACGCGGCCGTCAGTGCGACAGCAGGACCGGTACCGTCATATGTGCAAGGATATGGCGGGTCGCCCCGCCGAGAACGAGTTCGCGCATGCGCGAATGACCATACGCGCCCATGACGATCAGGTCGGCGCCGATATCGGATGCCCGGTTCAGGAGGACGTCGCCGACATCGATATCGAGTCCGCGCGTGGCGTTGGCGCTTGCCTTGACGCCGTGCGTCGCCAGGTGTGCCGAGATATCGGCCCCCGGTGCATCGCCGAGTTCCGTCGGCTCGATCGCCAGCACCTCGACGGTCTCCGCGCGTTCGAGGATCGGCATCGCGTCGGATACGGCGCGTGCCGCCTCGCGACTGCCGTTCCAGCCCACGAGTACGGTGTTCCCCAGCGTACCGGCCGCGCCGATATAGGGGATGACCAGTACCGGCCGGCCGCTGATCATGATCAGGTCGTCGACGAGGTCCTCCCCGTAGGTCCCCTCCTGCTCCGGACCGGCCTGCGTGATGAGCGTGAGGTCGGCGTAGCGGCTGCGCAGTGCCAGGGTCTCGAGCGGCATGCCCTTCGCCACCGTCCAGCCGCTGCGCTCGGTCAGGCCCGCGCGCTTGATCGATGTCTCGAAGATCTCGCGCGCGCCGGCGATGCTCGCCTGCCGCTGGGCGGCGATGATTTCCATCGCCGACGGCGGTATCTCGATGGCGGCGTAACCGGGGATGTGGGCCGGTCGCTCGACGGCGAGACCCGTCACGTGCGCATCGTGCGTCGCCGCCAGCATGCCGGCGGCGGTCACCGTCGCCGCCGAGCGTTTCGAATCGTCGACATAGACAAGTATGTTCTTCAGCGACATGACGGTTGCGTCTCCATCGGTGGGATTTGCTGGCCGGAGTGTGCTCGGTCGCGACCGGCGAAGGCATTGATGTTCGTCAATTCTCTTGCAGCGCGATCGCGCCCTCCGCCGAGCGCCCTTCCTCGACAGCGTGACAGGCGACCCTGCTCGGGCCGGCGAGCAGTGCCTTCGGGACCTCGACCCTGCAGCGTTCGTTCGCGAGCGGACATCTCGGGTGGAACGCGCAGCCGGATGGCGGATTGATCGGCGACGGCAGCTCTCCCGTCAGCTTGATGCGCTGGCCGCGGCGCCGCGGATCGGCCGCCGGCGTACACGACAGCAGCGCCCGCGTATAGGGATGCCGCGGGTTGCCGAAGATCGCCTCGCGCGGACCATGTTCGACGGGCTTGCCGAGATACATGACCATGACATCGTCGGTGAAGTGCCGGACGACGCTGAGGTCGTGCGAGATGAACAGATAGGCGAGCCCGAGCTCCTCCTGCAGGTCGACCAGCAGGTTGAGCACCTGCGCCTGGATCGAGACGTCGAGCGCCGATACCGGCTCGTCCAGAACGACGAGCCGCGGCCTCAGCATCAGGGCCCGGGCAATGGCGATACGTTGCCGCTGGCCGCCGGAGAACATGTGCGGGTAGCGGTCGTAATGCTCGGGCCGGAGACCGACGCGGGCCATCATCTCCCGTGCCGCTTCGGCGCGCTGCCGCGCCTCCATCGGGGTGTTGATGGCGAGCGGCTCCTCGAGGATCGCGCCCACCTTGCGCCGCGGGTTGAGCGACCCGTACGGGTCCTGGAAGACGATCTGTACCATTCGTCGCAGCCGTCGTAGTGCCGCCCGGTCGGCGCTGGCGGCGTCGATTCCGTCGAGCAGCAGTCGACCCGACGACGGCCGCTCGATCAGGGTCACGAGCCGCGCGAGCGTCGATTTGCCGCATCCCGATTCGCCGACGACGGCCAGCGTATGACCGGCGGCCAGCGTGAAGTTCGCACCGCGCAGCGCCTTGAGCGTCGCGGCGGCTCTGAGCATGCCGGTACCAACGCGGTACAGGCGGGTGACGTCGACCGCCTCGACGACGGGTGTCGCGGTCATACCGTCTCCTCCGCGTCGTGCGACAGCGGGTAGTGGCAGCGCACCGCCGCGGCGCCGGGCTGGCCGACGAGCCTTGGCGGTTCGCTGCGGCAGCGATCGGTGGCATAGCCGCAGCGCGGGTTGAACAGGCAGCCCGTGGGCTGATCGCCCTGTCCCGGCACGACGCCGGGAATCGTCGGCAGCTTTCGTCCGGTGCTGCGTTCCGGCAGCGCGTTGAGGAGAGCGGCCGTATAGGGGTGCCGCGGTCGCGCGAACAGACCCTCGACCGACTGCCGCTCGACCTGCTGCCCGGCATATTGCACGCTGACGCGCTGTGCCGTCTCTGCGACCACGCCCATGTCGTGCGTAATCAGCACCAGCGCCATGCCGCGGCTGCGCTGCAGGTCCAGGAGCAGATCGAGGATCTGCGCCTGGATCGTCACATCGAGCGCCGTCGTCGGCTCGTCGGCGATCAGCAGCCTGGGGTTGCAGGCGATCGCCATCGCAATCATGACGCGCTGACTCATGCCGCCCGACAGCTGGTGCGGATACGCGTCGAGGCGGGTCTCCGGCGACGGAATGCCGACCATGTCGAGGAGCTCGATCGCCCGCCGGCGCCGCTCGGCGCGCGTGCCTCCCTCGTGCGCGGCGAGCATTTCGGTGATCTGGAAACCGACCGTGAAACAGGGATTGAGGCTCGTCATCGGCTCCTGGAATATCATCGCGATATCCTTGCCGCGGACCGCCCGGCGCTCGCCGCGCGACATCGACAGCAGGTCGCGGCCCCGGAAGGTGAGGCGGTCGGCGGTCACCTTCGCCGTCCACGGCAGCAGCCCCATCACCGCCAGCATGGCGACGCTCTTGCCCGAGCCGGATTCGCCGACGATAGCCACGACCTCGCCCTCGTCGATGGCAAGCTCGATCCCGTCGACGGCCCGAAACGGGCCGGTCCGCGTCGCGAACTCGACGGTCAGGTTGGATATGTCGAGGAGCGCCATCAGCGTTTCAGCTTCGGATCGAGGGCGTCGCGGAGGCCATCGCCCATCAGGTTGAAGGCCAGCACGGTGATCAGGATGGCGAGACCGGGGAAGGTCACGACCCACCAGGCGCGCAGGACGAATTCGCGCGCTTCGGCGAGCAAGGTGCCCCATTCCGGGGTCGGCGGCTGCGCCCCGAGCCCAAGGAAGCCGAGCGCGGCGGCGTCGAGGATCGCGTTCGAGAAGCCCAGCGTCGCCTGCACGATTAGCGGCGCCATGCAGTTCGGCAGGACCGTGATCAGCATCAGCCGAAACAGGCCGGCGCCGGCGACGCGGCTCGCGGTCACGTAGTCGCGCGACAGCTCGGATATTGCGGATGCGCGCGTCAGCCTGACGTAGTGCGGCAGGTAGACGATGGCGATGGCGAACATCGCATTGACGAGGCTCGGGCCGAGGATCGCCACGACGACGATCGCGAGCAGCAGGCTCGGCAGCGCGAGCATGATGTCCATCGCCCGCATGATCGCGGTCTCGATCGGGCCGCGGAAGAAGGCGGCAACGAGGCCGAGCGCGATGCCGACGGCGAGCGACAGCGTCACCACCATGGCGCCGATCATCAGCGAGTAGCGGGCGCCGTGCATGATGCGCGAGAGGATGTCGCGTCCGACCGCGTCGGTGCCGAGCGGGAACCGCAGCGAGCCATTGTCCTGCCAGAACGGCGGCTGCAGCAGCGAGTCGCGGTACTGTTCGTTCGGCGGGTGGGGCGCGAGTACGTCCGCGCCGGCCGCGACGAACGCGATGAGCAGGATCACCGACAGCCCCGCCACGGCACCACGGTTCTCGCTGAAATAGTGCCAGAATTCCTGCAGCGGCTGCGGCGGTGCCGCGCCGGTCGCGGCGGTGCCGGCGGACGTGGAGCTCATGACTGCGACCCGTGCCGGATGCGCGGATTGATCAGGCCGTACGCCAGATCGACCAGCAGGTTGACCGCGATCACCACGCAGGCGACGAGCAGCACGCCTCCCTGCACCGACGGGTAGTCGCGGCGCGCGATCGAGTCCACGAGCCACTTGCCGATGCCGGGCCAGGCGAAGATCGTTTCGGTCAGGATCGCGCCGGCCAGCAGCAGGCCGGTCTGCAGCCCGATGATGGTGACCACCGGAATCAGCGCATTGCGCAGCGCGTGCAGGCCGATCACGCGAATCGGCGCCAGCCCTTTGGCCCGCGCCGTCCGGATATAGTCCTCGCCGAGGACTTCGAGCATCGCCGACCGCGTCTGGCGGGCGATGACGGCGAGCGGAATCGTGCCGAGCACGACGGAGGGCAGCACGAGGTGGTGCAACGCCGACCGGAACGCCCCGCTCTCGCCGGCGATGAGGCTGTCGATGAGCATGAAGCCGGTGACCGGCTCGATGAAGTAGTATACGGAGATCCGTCCCGACACCGGCGTCCAGCCGAGCGTGCCCGAGAACAGGATGATCAGCAACAGACCCCACCAGAAGATCGGCATCGAATAGCCGGTCAGCGACACCGTCATCACCGAGTGGTCGAACAGCGAGCCGCGCCGGACGCCGGCGACGATACCGGCCGGCAGACCGATGGCGAGGGCGAAGATCATCGCCGCGAAGGATAATTCGATGGTCGCCGGGAAGAGCGTCAGGAACTCGTCGAGCACGGGCTGCCGGGTGACAATCGATTTGCCCAGGTCACCCTGCAGCAAGCTGACGAGGAAGTCGAAATACTGCTGCCACAGCGGCCGGTCGAAGCCCATTTCGCGAAGCAGCCGCGCGTGCCGCTCCGGATCGATGCCGCGCTCGCCGACGAGCAGTTCGATCGGATCGCCCGGCACGAGCCTGATCAGCGCGAACGCGACCAGCGTCACCCCGATGAAGGTCGGGATCACCATGCTGAATCGCGCGGCGAAGAAGCGGAGCATTCCGTCGTACGGGAGAGCGAGCCGGGATGCGGCGGACGGGTCGATGACGACCCGTCCGCCTCGGTCCCGCGGTCGGCTATTTCAGGTCGACGCCGTAGAAGACGTGACCGCCGAAGGGATCGATCCGGAAATCGACGACCTCCTTGCGCACCGGCTTGAACACGACCGAATGGGCGACGGTGACCCACGGGGCCTCGTCCTTGAAGACGAGCTGCGCCTCCTGGTAAAGCCGGGTCCGCTCCGCGACATCGTTCGTCCGCTTGGCCTTGACGAGCAGGTCGTTGAACGGCTGGTGGCACCAGCGCGCGCGGTTGGTGCCGTCCTTCGCGGCGTCACAGCCGAGCAGGACGTAAAGGAAGTTGTCGGGATCGCCGTTGTCCCCGGTCCAGCCGAGCAGCACGGTGTCGTGCTCGCCGTTCTTCGAGCGCTTCAGGTACTCGCCCCACTCGAAGCTGACGATCTGGGCGTCAACACCCACCTTCGCCCAGTCGGCCTGGATGATCTCGGCCATGCGCCGCGCGTTCGGGTTGTAGGGTCGCTGCACCGGCATTGCCCAGATGTTGGTCCTGAGGTTGGTGATCCCGGCCTCGGCCAGCAGGGCCTTGGCTTGCGTCGGGTCGTACGGGTAGTCCTTCGTGTTCTCGTTGTACGACCAGATCGTCGGCGGGATCGGGTTCGTGGCGGCCCGGCCGGCGCCTTGGAACACCGCGTCGATGATCGCCTGCTTGTTGATCGCCATGTTGAGCGCCTTGCGGACACGCTTGTCGTCGAACGGCTTGCGCTCGACATTGAAGGCCAGGTAGCCGACGTTCAGGCCTTCCTGCTCGAGCACGTTGATGTCCGGGTCCGCCTTCATCGCGGCGATATCGGCGGGATTCGGGTAGGGCATGACGTGGCATTCGCCGGCCTTCAGCTTCTGGTAGCGAACGGCGTTGTCCGGCGTGATGGCGAAGACGAGGTCGTCGATCGCGGCCTTGCCCGCCCAGTAGCCGGGGTGCGCCCGGTAGCGAATCACCGCGTCCTTCTGGTACTGCACCAGCTGAAACGGGCCGGTGCCGACCGGCTCGAGGTCGACGCGCTCCGGCGTGCCGGCTTTCATCATCCTGTCGGCGTACTCGGCCGAGAGGATCGACGCGAAATCCATGCCCATATTGGCGATGAACGGAGCCTCAGGATAGTTCAGGACGAACTGCACCGTGTAGTCGTCGACCTTGATGATCTCCTTGATCAGGTCCGGCATGCTCATGCCCTGGAAATACTCGTAAGTGCCGCCGGACACCTTGTGATATGGATGATTTGGATCCCACTGGCGCTGGAAGCTGTACAGCACGTCGTCGGCGTTGAAGTCGCGCGACGGGGTGAAGTTCCGCGTGGTGTGGAACTTGACGCCCCTGCGCAGCCGGAACGTGTAGCGCAGTCCGTCATTCGACACCTGCCAGGTTTCGGCCAGCGCCGGCACGATCTTCGTGGTTCCGCGCTCGAACTCCACGAGGCGGTTGTAAACCTGGCGCGACGATGCGTCGAACGTCGTGCCGGAGGTGTAGAGCGAGGGATTGAATCCTTCCGGACTGCCCTCGGAACAATAGACGAGCGTCTTGGCGGAAACCGACGCCGAAAATGCCACGGTTGCGCCCAGGCAGACCGCGGTCGCCAAAAATCGATTCTTCACGATTTCGCTCCCTGTGTTTCTGGCAGTGCCCATGTCAGGGCACGCGTCATATCAACTCGTCGCCGCGTCTCGCCTCCGGGGCGGACGCAGCGGCCGCGTCTTGCGGAAAAGCTAGGCGTCTAGGTGTCGGACTGTCAATCGGCATTGCATGCCAGGGCCAAGGCCCGGCGGCGCTATCGCAGATCCACACCGTGGAAATAGTGACCGCCGACGATCGAGACGCGGTAGCCGGTCACCGACGCGCGCAGCGGAACATAGCTCACCGAGTGCACGAGCGGCAGCAACGGGGCTTCGTGCGAGGCGATTCGCAGCGCCGCACGAAACAGGTTCTCACGCGCTGCCGGACGCAGCTCGCTGCGGGCGCGCCGCAACAGCGAATCGAACTCGGTATTGCACCAGCGTGCCCGATTGGCGCCGCGGCGTGCGGCGTCACATCCGAGGACCGGCGAAAGAAAGATGTCGGGGTCCGCCGTCTCGCCGATCCAGCCGAACAGGATCGCCTGATGCTCCCCCATCATGCTGCGCTTTAGGAACCCTTCCCAGTCGGCGGTGACGATCGTTGCGTCGACCCCGACCTTCTTCCAGTCGGCGCGGATCAGCTCGGCGACGCGTCGCCCGCGCATCATGTACGAGCGGCGTACCGGCAACGACCAGATCGCGATGCTGAGTGAGTCGAGGCCGACCTCGGCCAACAGGGCGCGCGCGCGCTCGATATCGGGCCCCGCTGCCTCGGCCTCGGTCGGCATGATCGTCGGCGGCACGAGCGACGTCGCGGCGACTGCCATGCCGTGGTAGGCATCGTCGATGATCGCCTGACGGTCGATGGCGAGCGAGAGCGCCTGCCGGACGCGTCGATCCCCGAGGGCGGGCCAGGTGGTGTTGAACGCGAGGTAGGCGACATCGGGTTCGATGCGCCGCACGACTCGGATCTCCGGATCGGCCATGATCGCCGGCAGGTCCGCCGGATCGACCTCGTCGATGACGTGGCATTCGCCGTCGCGCAGCTTCTGGAACCGCACCGACGGATCGGGCGTGATGACGAAGACCAGGTTGTCCAGTGCGGCCTTCCCCGCCCAATAGCCGGGATGCGCTACGTAGCGGATGAGCGCGTCGCGCTGGTACTGCACGAGTTGGAAGGGTCCCGTGCCGACGGGCTCCGTGTCGAGTCGCTCCGGCGCGCCCTCCGCCAGCAGCCGGTCGCCATATTCGGCCGAGAGGATCGACGCGAAATCCATCGCGAGCAGCGCGAGGAAGCCGGCGTTCGGCTCGAAGAGCTCGAACACCACGGTGTGATCGTTCTCGCGTCGGACCGACGCGATCGCGGCATCCAGACCCATTCCACGGAAATAGCGATAGCCGCCGCCGGAGACCCGGTGGAAGGGATGGCGGGGGTCGCGCTGGCGCTCGAAGCTGAACACGACGTCGTCGGCATTCAGCGGGCGGGACGGCGTGAAGGTCCGTGTGGTGTGGAACGGCGCGTTGGCCCGCAAGCGGAACGAGTAGCGGCGGCCGTCGTCCGATATCTCCCACGACTCCGCGAGAGCCGGTTCGATCTCCCCGGTTTCGGGCTGCAGCGTCACGAGGCGGTCGAATATCTGCCGCGACGACGCATCGAACGTCGCCTGGCTCGTCGAAAGCTGGGGATTGAAGGTGTCGGGGCTCTCCCGCGCGCAGTAGACCAGCGTCTTTGCCTGCGCGAACGCATCCGCATCGGCCAAGAAGCACAGGATGGCGGCTCCGGCGAGCAGGATTCGCAGCAAGCGGCGTCTCCGTTGCGGGGGTCCGGTCGGGCCGGCGGACGGCAAGGCTAGGCCCGGCAAATCCCGCCTGTCAATCATGCCGGGCGCACCGGCGAATGCAGCCGGCGCGGCGTCGACGACGCGCGCGATGGGGCCCGAAAGCCACGGCAAGACTCTTTTTGACAACGTTAGGCCACGGTGTAGTGTGGCCTCCTCGCGCGCGCGCTTAGGGCCCGCGAGGCCGAAGGAAAGGGATCAAAGCAATGGTGACGCAGCCCGGGAACTCGCCCGAAAGTCGTGATATCGCAAGTGTCCTGCACCCCTATACGAATCTCAAGAAACACGAGGAAACGGGACCCTTGGTCATCGCCCGGGGCGAGGGCGTCTGGGTGTACGACAACGCCGGCAAGGGCTATATCGAAGGGCTTGCGGGCCTGTGGTGCGCGTCGCTGGGCTTCGGCGAGGAACGCCTCGTCGAGGCGGCCACGCGGCAGCTGCGAGCGCTGCCCTACTACCACAGCTTCGCCTCCAAGAGCCATTTGCCGATGATCGATCTGGCCGAGCGGCTCAAGGAGATCGCGCCGGCGCCGATGTCGCACGTGTTCTTCGCCAACTCGGGTTCCGAGGCGACCGATACGGTCGTCAAGCTCGTCTGGTACTACAACAATGCGCGGGGCCGTCCGGAAAAGAAGAAGATTATCAGCCGCATGAAGGCCTATCACGGGGTCACCGTGGCGTCGGCCAGCATGACGGGGCTGCCGGCGAACCATCGCGATTTCGATCTGCCGATCAAGAACATCATCCATGCCGACTGCCCGCACCATTATCACTTCGCCGAGGCGGGCGAGAGCGAGGAGGAGTTCGCGACGCGGCTCGCGGCAAACCTCGAGAAACTGATTCTCGACGAGGGTCCCGACACGATCGCCGCCATGATCGGCGAACCGGTCATGGGAGCCGGCGGCGTGATCGTGCCGCCGGCGACCTACTGGGACAAGATTCAGCCGGTCCTGGCCAAGTACGACATCCTGCTCGTCGCCGACGAGGTGATCTGCGGTTTCGGCCGCACCGGCAACATGTTCGGGTCGCAGACATACGGCATCAAGCCGAACATCGTGACCGTCGCGAAGGCGTTGTCGTCGGCGTATCTGCCGATCTCCGCGGTGCTCGTGGACGAGGAGGTCTATCGCGTCGTTCGCGACAACAGCGACAAGATCGGCACTTTCGGCCACGGCTACACCTACAGCGGCCACCCGGTCAGCGCCGCGGTCGCACTCGAGACCCTGAAGATTTACGAGGAGCGTGATATAATCGGCCACGTCAGAACCGTGATGCCCGCGCTGCAGGACGGCTTGAGGCAGTACGCCGATCATCCGCTCGTCGGCGAAGTCCGGGGCGTCGGTCTGGTCGCGGCGGTCGAGCTTGTCCGTGACAAATCGACGCACGAGAATTTCGATCCGGCGCACGCGGTCGGGGCCTATTGCATGGCGCGGGCACAGGACCACGGACTGCTGGTCCGCGCGCTTGCCGGCGATACGCTGGCGTTTTCACCGCCGCTGGTGATCAGCGAGCAGGAAATCGGCGCGGTGGTCGAGAGGTTCGGCAAGGCGTTGGACGAAACGGCAGCGATGGCGAAGGCGCTGTAGAGCCGAAATTCCGGCTCGTGCCCGCGATTGATACATATCAATACTGTATCGGATTCGAATCCGTATGGTAGGGCTCCTTACGAATCGCACGAGACGCTGAATAGGGTACTGGGGATGATGGATTACGACGTATTTTTCCAGAAAAAGCTGGGTGCGCTGAGGAGTGAGGGGCGGTACCGGATCTTCGCGGATCTGGAACGGCAGGCCGGATGCTTCCCTCAGGCGGTGCGCTACGAGGGCGATCGCGTTTCGGACGTGACCGTGTGGTGTTCGAACGACTATCTCGGAATGGGCCAGTCCGCAAAGGTCCGGGCGGCGATGATCGAAGCGATCGAGAAATGCGGTGCCGGCGCGGGCGGGACGCGAAACATCTCCGGGACTAATCATTACCACGTCCTGCTCGAGCACGAGCTTGCCGATCTGCATCGCCGCGAGGCCGCACTGCTGTTCACGTCGGGCTATGTCGCCAACATGACGACGCTGTCGACGCTGGGGTCGCAGCTTCCCGGCTGCATACTTTATTCGGATTCGCTGAACCATAACTCGATGATCGAGGGCATCCGGCATTCGCGCGCGGACAAGCGGATCTTCAAACACAACGATCCGGAAGATCTCGATCGCCTGCTGGCCGCCGACGATCCGTCACGCCCCAAGCTGGTCATCTTCGAATCGGTATATTCGATGGATGGCGACATCGCCCCGATCGAGGAGATCTGCGATGTCGCCGAGCGGCACAACGCGCTGACCTTCCTCGACGAGGTGCATGCGGTCGGGATGTACGGGCCGCGCGGCGCGGGTGTCGCCGAACGCGATGGGGTGATGGACCGCATCACCATCATCCAGGGTACGCTCGGCAAGGCGTTCGGGGTCATCGGCGGCTATATCGCGGCGTCGGCCGACCTCGTCGACTTCGTGCGCTCCTACGGCAACGGCTTCATCTTCACGACGGCGCTGCCGCCGGCGGTCGCCGCCGGTGCCCTGGCCAGCGTGCGCCACGTCAAGGGTGCCCAGGATCTGCGCGATCGTCACCAGGAGCGTGCGGCGACGCTGACGGCGCGACTGAAAGCGGCGGGCATCCCCGTCATGCCGTCGGTCTGCCACATCGTGCCGGTGCTCGTCGGCGATGCCGCGCTGTGCAAGCGCGCGAGCGACCTCTTGCTCGAGCGGCACCACATCTACGTGCAGCCGATCAACTACCCGACGGTGCCCAAGGGAACCGAGCGTTTGCGGCTGACCCCGTCGCCGTTGCACGACGATGCCATGATGGACGATCTGGTCGCGGCGCTGGTCGATGTCTGGAACGACCTGTCCCTGAAACGCGCGGCCTAGGCGCATCGCGATAGCGGCTTGACGTCCGCGGCCCCGCAAGCGGGGCCGCGGCGTACTCGTGTCGACCCCGGCCGGCTCCGGTAAACGGATGCCGGCCTTTACTTTTATCGGTTCTGTCCCTATGGATAGGAGGCAGAGCCGGGACCGCCGGCCACCGGTGTCGATACGCTGACGCCGTTGAGGAACAGGGCGAAAACGCGGGGATATGGCAAGCAATAACGAGCCGATAGTTCGGTTCATCGATGTCCAGAAGAGCTACGACGGCGAGACGCTCGTCGTGAAGAACCTGAATCTGGACATCGCGCGGGGAGAGTTTCTCACGATGCTCGGTCCCTCCGGGTCCGGCAAGACGACCTGCCTCATGATGCTGGCGGGGTTCGAGCCCGCCACGCACGGCGAAATCACCTTGAACGGAAAGCCCATCAACAACGTGCCGCCCTACCGGCGCGGCATCGGCATGGTGTTCCAGAACTACGCCCTGTTTCCGCACATGACGGTGGCGGAAAATCTGGCGTTTCCCCTACAGGTCCGAAAGCTGGACAAGTCGGAGATCGAACAGCGCGTCAACCGCGCGCTCGAGATGGTCCGCCTGCCCGCATTCGGTGCGCGGCGACCGGGACAGCTCTCCGGCGGCCAGCAGCAGCGGGTGGCGGTTGCGCGGGCGCTCGTATTCGATCCCGACCTCGTGCTGATGGACGAGCCGCTCGGTGCGCTCGACAAGAACCTACGCGAGGAGATGCAGTTCGAGATCAAGCACATCCACGAGTCGCTCGGCGTGTCGGTCGTGTACGTGACGCACGACCAGTCCGAGGCGCTGACCATGTCGAACCGGATCGCCGTCTTCAACGACGGCATCGTGCAGCAGCTGTCGACGCCGGACGACCTCTACGAGAGGCCGGAGAACGCGTTCGTGGCACAGTTCATCGGCGAGAACAATCAGCTGCTCGGTACGGTGAAGGAGCTGAGCGACGGCACCTGCACGGTCGAGGTCGACGGCGGCGGCACGGTGCAGGCGCTGCCCGTCAATG
This sequence comes from Alphaproteobacteria bacterium, assembly GCA_041584475.1. GTDB lineage: Bacteria > Pseudomonadota > Alphaproteobacteria > UBA8366 > JADFVY01 > JBFHDX01. The sequence continues at coordinate 51,098 of JBFHDX010000006.1, read as the reverse complement.
TCGGCGGCAAGGGCGAACGCACGACGCTTTCGCTGCGACCCGAGCGCGTCGAGGTGAACCCGCCGGACGGCAAATATCAGAACGTTTTCGAGGGGAAGGTGGAGGAACTCATCTACCTCGGCGACCACATTCGTGCCCGGATCAACGTGTGCGGCCACGACGATTTCATCGTCAAGGTACCGAACGCGTCCGGCCATGCCGCGCTGAGCGAGCACGATCCGGTCAAGGTTGGCTGGGAGAAGGACGACTGCAGGGCATTGGACCTGCTGCGCGAGGAGGTTCCCGCGTAGCGGCCCGGTCCCCGCGGTCCGGAGTGACGAGAGACTCAAACAGACATGGGAGCAATCAAGATGAAGACATGCAGGACAGCACTGATCGCGGCTGTGGCGGGAGCCGCCCTTGTCGGCGGCGCCGGCGTCGCGTCGGCAAAGGATCTCGTAATGGTGTCGTGGGGCGGCGCTTACTCGGCGAGCCAGCAGAACGCCTACCACGATCCGTACATGAAGTTGAACCCGGGCATCACCATCATCAACGACGATTCCTCGAACGACGCGGTCGCAAAGCTGCGGGCCATGAACGAGGTCGGGAACGTGACCTGGGATCTCGTCGATGTCGTCGCGGCGGACGCGATTCGCTTGTGCGACGAAGGGTTGGCCATGGAGATCGACCACGACAAGATGCTGGCCCCGGCCCCCGACGGCACGCCGGCGAGCGAGGATTTCGGCGACCTGATCGTCTCCGAGTGTTTCATCCCGCAGATCGTCTACTCGACGACGTTCGGCTACCGAACCGATCTCGTGAAGACGAAGCCGACGAGCGTCTGCGACGTATTCGACCTGGCGAAGATCCCCGGCAAGCGCTCGCTCGAGAAGCGGCCCATCAACAATGTCGAATGGGCGCTCATCTGCGACGGCGTTGATCCGAAGGACGTCTATGACATGCTCGAGACCGACGAGGGCGTCGACCGTGCCCTGGCCAAGCTGAGCACGATCAAGGATCAGGTCGTCTGGTGGACCAAGGGTGCGCAGACGCCGCAACTCCTGGCCGACGGCGAGGTCGTGATCGGCTCCACCTACAACGGCCGCCTGTTCTCGTTGATCGAGGAGGAGAAGCAGCCGGTCGCGATGCTGTGGGACTGGCAGGTGTTCGACCTCGACGGCTGGATCATCCCGAAGGGCACGAAGAACCTCGAGGAAGTGCAGAAGTACCTGTATTTCGCCACCGACACGCAGCGTCTCGCGGACCAGGCCAAATTCATTTCCTACGGTCCGGCCCGCAAGTCCTCGGCGCCGCTCGTCGGCAAGCACGCCTCGCTCGGCATCGACATGGCGCCGCACATGCCGACCGATCCGAACAACGCCAAGACGACGCTGCTCTATAACTACGAGTTCTGGGCGGACTACCGGGACGATATCGACGAGAAGTTCCAGGCCTGGCTGATCCAGTAACCGACGCACGGGGTGCCGGGTACCTGCGGGAACCCGGCCCCCGACGTTGCGCCCGTCGCAAAGCATCTTGGGGCCAGCAATGGTGGCGATAGCCGAGACAGGCAAGCAAGAGCCGCTTCGCGCGGCTAGCGGTGAGCTGCTCAAGGTCAGCCTCCGGCGCTCGCTCCGCCGTCAGCGGCTGCAGGCGGTCGGACTCGTCCTGCCCTTGTTCCTTTTCATCTTGTTTACGTTCCTGCTGCCGATCGGCGACATGCTCTTCCGCTCGGTGGAGAACCAGATCGTCGGCGAGACGCTGCCGCGCACCGTGGCGGCCCTGAAGGACTGGGATCCGGGCGCGCAGGAGCTGCCGCCGGAAGAAGCATTCGCGGCCATGGTCGCGGACTTGAAAGTGGCGCGCGAGCAGCGGACCGCTTCGCGGGTCGGGCAGCGCCTGAACTACGAGTATTCGGGTATGTCGAGCCTGTTCCGCTCCAGCGCGCGCAAGGTCCGCCGGATCGAGGATCCGCCGTTCAGGGAAGCGCTGATCGAGATGGACGAGGACTGGGCGGATCCGGCCATCTGGAAGGTTATCAAACAGTTTTCCGGCAACTTTACGCCCGGCTATTTCCTCGCGGCGCTGGATGCGCAGCGGACCGTCGACGGCGAAATCGCCATGGCTCCGTCGGACCAGCGCATCTATCTGCCGCTGTTCTGGCGCACGCTGGCGCTCAGTGCCTTCATTACGCTCATGACGTTCCTCCTGGGATTTCCGATCGCGCACCTGCTCGCAACGGTGCCGACGCGGATCAGCAACCTGCTCATCATCATGGTGCTGCTGCCGTTCTGGACGTCGCTGCTGGTGCGGACGACTTCATGGATCGCGCTGCTGCAGAAGGAGGGCGTCATCAACGACTTCTTGGTGGGGATCGGCGTACTGGCCGATGACTCGCGTCTGACGATGATCCACAATGCCGCCGGCACCGTGATCGCCATGACGCACATCCTGCTGCCATTCATGGTGCTGCCGCTCTACAGCGTCATGAAGACGATCTCGCCGAGCTATGTTCGCGCCGCCCAGTCGCTCGGCGCCAAGCCCGCCTATGCATTCTGGAAAATTTACTTCCCGCAGACCGTGCCGGGCATCGGCGCGGGCGCAATTCTGGTCTTCATCCTCGCGATCGGCTACTACATCACCCCGGAACTCGTCGGCGGGACGTCGGGCACCTTTATCAGCAACCGCATTGCCTACAACATCTCGTCCTCGCTGAACTGGGGCCTCGCCGCGGCGCTGGGCACCATCCTGCTCGGCCTCGTTCTGGCGCTGTACCTTCTGTACGACAAGATCGTCGGCATCGATAACATGAAGCTAGGATAGCGGGGATCATGGGCCTGCCACCATATGCGACGCCCGTGCAGCGGATCTGGCACTACAGCTACCTCGCGACGTGCGCGGCGATCTTCTTCTTTCTGATCTTCCCGCTGGTGGTGATCATCCCGCTGTCGTTCAACGCCGTGCCGTTCTTCACCTTCACCAAGGAAATGCTGGCGCTCGACCCGGCGGGCTATTCGCTGAAATGGTACGAGGATTTCTTCACCAACCAGAACTGGCTGGGCGCGGTCGAGAACAGTTTCATCATCGCCTTCTTCGCGACGATCCTGTCCACCTTTTTCGGCACGCTGGCCGCGCTTGGCCTGTCGCGCCCGCAGATGCCGTTCCGCACGCTGATCATGAGCATCCTGATCTCGCCGATGATCGTGCCGCTCATCATTTCCGCCGCCGGCATGTTCTTCTTCTACTCGGAAATGGGTCTGCAGGGCACGCACCTCGGCGTCATACTGGCGCACGCCGCGCTGGGCACGCCGTTCGTGGTCATCACGGTGACCGCGACGCTGGTCGGTTTCGACAACAGCCTGATTCGCGCTGCGCAGAATCTGGGGGCATCGCCACCGACGGTCTTCTTCAAGGTGATCGTGCCGCTGATTCTGCCGGGGGTCATATCGGGCGCGCTGTTCGCCTTTATCACCTCGTTCGACGAGGTCGTCGTCGTGCTGTTCGTGGGCAGTTTCAAGCAGCGCACGATTCCGTGGCAGATGTTCTCGGGCATCCGCGAGCAGATCAGCCCGACGATCCTCGCGGTCGCAACGCTGATGGTCATCGTCTCGATCTTCCTGCTGGTGTCGCTCGAGCTCTTGCGCCGCCGCAACGAGCGTCTGCGAGGAATCCGCCCGAGCTGAGCCGCCTGTCGCCGCCCCCGAATAGCCCTCGAAATTCTTTACCGAATAACCATATTCGGGGTGTATGATTGTTTGACGTCCAGAGGTGACGGGGGAGCTCGATGTATCGCGACAACACGCTCATTCCGGCGGAGGCCGTGCGCCTAGCGGCGTTGGGGAGCCTCGCCGAATCCGCGAAGCCTTACGGCGAACTGGCACGGGAGATCCGCTTCTTCGTCGCCCGTATCGTCGGTCCGTCGCTCGACCTGCTGGGCACGTCGCTCGAGCTGCTGCGGCACGAGGGGCTGGTCACTGCCGACGGTGCGGCCGAACCCGTCGAGTCGGTGTCCGACGACTCGATCCTCGCGATCACTCCGGCGGGGCGGGATTCATTCCGGACACTGATGACGTCCAACGTCCGCGGCCTTACCAGCGACCTGAGCCGCCTCGTCATTGCTCTGAAGATACGGTTCCTGCCGTTGCTCTCGGAATCGGATCGCAGTGAGCAGGCGGAGATCCTCGCCGAAGCCTGCGAGGCGGAACTCGCTCGCCTGTGCGATCTGCGGAATAGTTATGGCAAGGGGCTGCTGGCCGAGTGGCTCGACCGCGAGATCGCCGAACTCAACCAGCGCCACGACTGGTTCTGCCACCTCGACGCCCGGCCCTGAACAAGGCGCGATTCCGGTCGCTGCGTGTGGTCAGTATACGTGCTGACCGCCGGTGACGAACACCTCGGTTCCGGTGACGTAGCCGAAATCGGGAGTGCACAGCTGGAAGACGCAGCCCGCAACCTCGTCTGCGGTGCCCATTCGATGCATCGGAATTCGGTTGATCAGCGGCTCGTATTCCTCGCCGATCATTTCGGTCTCGATCTCCCCCGGTGCGACCGCGTTGACGCGGACGCCGAGTTCGGCGAATTCCACCGCCATCTCGCGGGTCAGCGCCGAGAGCGCCGCCTTCGACGTCGAATAGGCGGAGCCGGCGAACGGATGGATGTAATGGCCGGCGATCGACGTGATGTTGACGATCGCCGCCCCGCCGCTTTTCGCGCCGCGGCCGAGCGCGCTTGCGAAGCCGCGGCTGAGCACGAGCGGCGCAAAGAAGTTGAGGTCGAAGACCTTGCGCCAGCCTGCGATCGGTCCGTTCAGACAACCGAGTCGCTCCTTGGACGGTGTCTTTGGCGAGACGGCGGCGTTGTTGACGAGCGCGTGCAGGGGGCTGCCGGCAAGTATTTCATTGGTCTTGGCAACGAACCGATCCATCGAGTCGGCGTCGGCCAGGTCGGTCGGGATATGGTGGGTCCAGTTGGGGTCGCGTTTGCACGCCTCGGGCACCGCATCGCGGCTGCAGGTGATGATCCGCCAGTTCTCCGACGAGAACCGTTTGACCGTGGCGTGACCGATTCCACGGCTCGCTCCGGTCAGTACGACTGTCCTGGTCTTGTTGCTCATGATGGCGAGTTTAGCGGAAAGCGCCTCGTGGTCCAGCGGCGGAGGGACTAGGCGGCGGCGTCCGGAGGGCCAAGCTCGCTTGCGTATTCCCGGCGGAAGCGAGCCAGCAATTCCAAGAGTTCATGCTCATGGCGGGCATTGTGGCGCCGGTGCGCGTCGGCGATGTCGTCCTCGATGAAGCAGACGATGCGGGCGGCGCCGCCCGGTTGTTCCAGCAGGAAGGCCCCGAGTTCGAGGGCGACGATTTCCGGGATGTCCTCGTGCTCCGCGATCGCCTCCACCAGCGCTTCCGTGAGGCCGCACATCGCGCAGCATTCCTCGAATGTCAGCATGGGGCTCCTCCCTCGAAGTCACCCCTGTCCCCGAATGGTCAGTGCGCCATAACGACCGGCAGGTCAGCCGCGGCCAATACCTCGCGGGTGACGCCGCCGAACACCAGCTCGCGCAACCGGCTGTGCGTATAGGCGCCCATCACCATCAGATCGGCCTTTTCGGCGCCGGCGGCGGCGATCAATGTGGCGCCGACCGATGTTCCCTGCTCCGCCTCGAGTTTGCGCAATTGTACCGCGATCTCGTGCCGGCCCAGATAGTCCGCAAGCGCCTTGCCGCTCGCTTCCGGTGGTGCCGATTCGCCGACCGCGAGGATGACGACGGCGTCGGCCGTCTGCAGGAACGGCATGGCATCGGCCACGGCGCGGGACGCCTCGGCGCCGCCGTTCCACGCGATCGCGACGCGCTTGCCGACCGATTTCGCGGGCTGGGACGGTGCCACCAGCAGCGGTCGCCCGCTCTCGAGCAGCACCGCCTCGAGCACCTCGGTTACCGTTGTAACCGCGCTCTCGCCATCGGGCCGGCATACGACGACGAGATCCGCCACTCGCCCGCGCCGGGCGATCGCGGTATCCGGCCGTCCCACGGACTCGATCCACGCACAGCTCGGACCCTTTCCGTCCGGACCCTCCTTGAGGGGCAGCCCCGCCTTTTCGCGCCAGAGATCGAATTGCTTGCGCACCTTCGCGGCGCGCTCATCAGCCTGCTGTTCGGCGCTGGTGATCATTTCCTCGATCAGGGCGCCCGACATGCCCTCACCGATATAGGGGATCATCGTGCGCGGGTCGGCCCGTACATGCATGACGTCGACGTGCGCGGAGAATCGCTTGGCGACGACCATCGCGGCGGCGAGTCCGGATTCGTCCCCGGGCACACCGTATTGCGGCGCCAGAACGACCTTGATCGTCATGGATTTGTTCCTTCGCTGCCAGTAACGCCAGCAACTTCGCGACTCACTATACCCGATCGCGTCGTCGCTGAAATGACCTGAATCAACGGGCCGCGTCGGCGACGAGCGAGGCGATGCGGTCGACGACAGCGGTCACGCCGCCGGATGCATCGATTCGCGTCCAATTCATGGGACCGGCCTCGCGCCGGGGCGTGCGCCGCAGGAAGTCGGCGGTGGCGTCGGACGCGTCGGCGCTGCGGCCCGTCACCCTCTCGATACGGGTTCGCAGGGGCACGTCGAGCCAGAATCCGGCGAATCGTATTCCGGCGGCCTGCGCGGCCGATGCCAGCGCATCGCGCTCTGCGGCGTCTGCGTAGACGGCGTCGGCGATCACGGTCATTCCCGCAGCCAGCACCACTCTGGCGTCCTCGATGACGCGTGCATAGGTGCGTGCCGTCGCCTCGGGACCGTATGCGTCGTCGGTTAGGTGATCCTCCATGCGACGGCCGTGCAGGGCCTTGCGCGTCACGTCACTGCGGATCACGACGGCGCCGGGCGGGCATCCGAGGCGGTGTGCCAGCACCGCGGCAACGGTCGATTTGCCGCTGCCGGATTCGCCGCCGATACCGATCAGGCATGGCTCGCGCGCCGCAAAATAGTCGATCGCCAGGTCGCAATACCCGCGCGCGACCGCTCGCGTCGTTTCGGCCTCCCGTGCATCGTGCTTGTGGACGGCCGCGCTCGCCTCCACCTTGGCCCGGATCGCCGCACGGCAGGAGAGGAACAGGGGCAGGGCGGCGAGGCCGGTGAGATCGCCGGTACGCTGCAGGTACCTGTTGAACAGGAGGTTCGCGAACGCGGCGCGATCCCGGTGTCGCAAATCCATCAGCAGGAAGGCCAGATCGTAGAGTACGTCGGTGCAGGCAAGCGAAACGTCGAATTCGAGGCAATCGAACAGCGTCGGCCGCCCCTTCCAGAGGCAGATGTTGCGCAGGTGCAGGTCGCCGTGGCAGTGCCGTACGAAGCCCTGCGCGCGGCGCGTGTCGAGCAACGCCGCGGTGTCGTCGAGAGCGCGCTCGCAGCGACGGGCGAGCTGCGCCACGACCGATGCCGCGAAGATGTCGGGCATGCCGCGCATCTCCTCGATGTTGTCGTCGACGATCCAGCGCATGGCCTCGCGTCCACCCTGATCGTCCCGGACCTCGGCGGCGGCATGGAATTCGGCGACCGTGTCCGCCAGGTCGAGGATATGCGCCTCGCGCAAGGCATCGCGCTCCGCCATCCGGTCGAACAGCAGCTCCTGGTCGAAACGGCGCATGACGACGACCCAGTCGACAGGCTCGCCGCGACCCTCCAACGCGAGTTTTCCCGACGGCCCGCGCGTCACCGGCGCGACGCCGATGTAAAGATCCGGTGCCGTTCGGTGATTGAGGCGCACCTCGGCTTCGCACGCGGCGTGACGCTTGGCGAGCGTGGAGAAATCGAGAAACGGATACCAGATCGCGCGTTTCAGCTTGTAGACGCGGTCACCCGCGAGGAAGACGATCGCGGCATGGGTGTCGATCCGCGCCGGACGCACGCCATCGTGCGTCGCCGGATCCGCGAGCAGGGCGATGACGGCGCTCTGATCCTCGGTGATTTCGCCTGGTCTCATGGCCATGCCGTCCGGCCGCGTCTCGCGGAGATCAATGCTTTACGGCGTGCTTCTCGACTATCCCGGTCGGATCCTGATGGATGAGGACTTCCGCGCTCGGAAACGCGCGCCGCACCTCGATCTCTACCTCATCGGCAATCTCGTGCGCCTTGAGCAGGGTCAATTTCGCGTCGAGCACCAGATGGAACTGGATGAAGGACATCGGGCCGGAACGGCGGGTTCTCAGATCGTGGAGGTTGGTTACCTCCGGGTGGGCCAGCGCGATCTGACGGATCGTCTGGCGGTCCTCCTCGGGGAGTTCGCGGTCCATCAGCATGTCCATCGCCTCGCGCACGATCAGCCAGGCGTTGTAGAAGATGTAGATGGCGATGGCCGCGCCGAACAACGGGTCGACGTGGCGCCAGCCGAACCATCCGCCGAGAAGGAGCGCCACGATCACCGCCGCGTTGACCAGGATATCACCCTTGTAGTGCAGCGAATCCGCGGCGATCGCAACGGACTGCGTGCGCCGGACGACGAATGACTGGAACAGGACGAGCGCCACGGTAAGGACGATCGAGATGACCATCACGATCACGCCGACTTCCGGTGCCGCGACGATACGCGGGTTCAGCAGTCTCTCGCCGGCCTGGAAGAGAAGCAGGAATGCCGAGCCGCCGATGAAGGCCGACTGCGCCAGCGCCGCCAGGGCCTCGGCCTTGCCATGGCCGAAGCGGTGCTCGCGGTCCGCCGGTACGAGCGCATGCCGGACGGCGAAGAGGTTGACCAGCGATGCCAGGACGTCGAGCAGCGAATCGACCAGCGTCGACAGAACCGCGATCGACTCGGTCATGATCCAGGCGCCGGTCTTCATGGCGATCAGCAGCGAGGCCACGGCGACCGACGCATAGGTGGCAGACCGCATCAGCCGCGCGTGCTGCGTCGCGGCGCGGTTGCCTTCCTGTGCCGGCACGGCCGTCATGGGAACAGGCGCTCGAGACGCCAGCCGTCGCCGTCGCGCGTGTGCAGGATGCGCTCGTGCAAGCGGAAACGGCCCTCTTTCCAGAACTCGATGCGCTCGGGTCTGACCCTGAATCCCGACCAGTGCGGCGGGCGCGGAATCGTGCCGAGACCGAACTTCGCCGTGTATTCCGCCACGCATTTCTCGAGTTCGAACATGCCTTCCATCGGGCGCGACTGGGCGCTCGCCCAGGCGCCGATCCGGCTGCCGCGCGGCCGGGTCTGGAAATACCGGTCGGCCTCGTCGTCGTCGACGGGTGTCACGGGACCCTCGACCCGCACCTGGCGACGCAGGGACTTCCAGTGGAACAGCAGCGCCGCATGCGGATTGTCTGCCAGTTCCCGGCCCTTCCGGCTTTCGAGGTTCGTGTAGAAGACAAAACCGCTCGCATCCGCGCCTTTCAGGAGAACCATGCGCGCCGACGGCTGGCCCGCCGCAGTCGCCGTGGCCAGCGTCATCGCGTCCGGATCGTTCGGTTCCGCCGCTTTCGCCTCCTCGTACCAGGCGAGGAAGCGGGGCAGGGGATCGGTTTCTTGCTTTGCCGACATCGCACGCACATATAACACACGGTGTCGGCGAGTTCGCAATTGCCCGGCACTGTCGGCAGCCGCCGCGCCCGTCGCGCGCGATGTCCGTGTGGTGGCCGGGCGCGACCGACGCAACAGAGGACTTGTCACGGTCAAGAGGGTAGGGCTAACTATCGTTCGGGGGGTGCCCGAATCGGGAAAGGAAAATAGGAATGTTGGCTAAAAAAACCATTGCCGTCGTGCTCCTCGGGACGCTCCTGACGGGCTGCGCGAACATGGGGCAGAAAGAGACGGCCGGCACGGTGGTTGGCGCCGGTACGGGCGCCGTCGTCGGTGCCCAGGTCGGCAAGGGCCGGGGGCAGCTTGTCGGCGTCGCCGTCGGGACCTTGCTAGGGGCACTTATCGGTGGTGAGATCGGGCGCTCGATGGACCGCGCGGATCAGCTTGCGGCGCAGCAGGCCTACCAGAAGGCGCAGACCGCGCCGATCGGCCAGACGATCAGATGGGACAACCCCGACAACGGCCATTACGGGACCGTCACGCCGGTGCGTCAGGGCACCAACGACGCGACGGGCGAATATTGCCGGGAGTTCCAGCAGACGGTCACGATCGGCGGCAAGAGCCAGCAGGCCTACGGCGTCGCCTGCCGGCAGCCCGACGGCAGCTGGCGCATCGTCCAGTAACCGCCGTCGCCCTACCGATCTGGGATCCGCTCGCCCGTTCCCTGCCGGGAGCGGGCGCGGCGGCGTGGATTTCACCGCAACAGCGATTTGACATCGGGCGATGGATGATCCGTACCAGGTCCTTGGCGTGGCGCGCGGCGCCAGCCAGGAAGAAATCAAGAAAGCCTATCGTGCGCTGGCCAAGAAGCTGCATCCGGATGTGAACCCCGGCGACGCCGCCGTCGAGCAGCGTTTCAAGGCGGTCTCGGCGGCCTACGACCTGCTTTCCGACCCGGAGCGCCGGCGACAGTTCGACAGCGGCGAAATCAACGCCGACGGTTCGCCACGACACCAGAACCCGTTCCGTCACTCCTATCGCCAGGGCTCGGCGGGCGGGTTCGACTTCGGCGGCGCCGGCATCGATATCGACGACCTGTTTGCGGATTTGTTCGGTCGGGCACGAGCGGCGGGGAGGCAGCGTGGCGCCAGGGGCCAGGACCTGACCTTCACGATCCGCGTGCCGTTTCTCGAGGCGATGCGCGGAGGACCGCATCGCGTCACGCTGCACAGCGGCAAGACGCTGGACGTGAACCTGCCGCCCGGGACCGAAGACGGCCAGCGACTGCGGCTCAAAGGTCAGGGCATGGCCGGCCGGCCTAGCGGCCCGTCGGGCGATGCGTTCGTCGAGGTCCATGTCGACCCGCACCCGTTCCTCAGGCGCGACGGTCTCGATATCCACCTGGAGCTGCCGGTAACGCTGCACGAGGCGGTGCTCGGCGCCAAGGTAAAGGTGCCGACGATCGATGGCGCGGTTTCCGCGACCATTCCGGCCGGCTCGAACAGCGGCACGGTGCTCAGGCTCAAGGGTCGCGGCGTCATGGCGGCGAAGGGCGGGCGCCGCGGCGACCAGTACGTGAAACTGAAGCTCGTGCTGCCCCAGAAGCCCGATCGGGCACTGGCGGATTTTCTGCGGAGCTGGCGCCCGTCGGGCTATGACGTGCGCGGCAAGATGAAGGCGGACTGACGGCTAGCGCGTTCCGAGCCAGGCAAGTCCGAGCCAGGCCAGAAGCTTCGACTTGTAGTCTGCGTCCTCGTTTTCGTCGACCTCGTCGTCGTCCTCGTCCTCGTCATCCGCCCCCGCCAGCTTTCGTCCGCTCTCGTCCGAAACCTCGAGCAGGTCTCTCAGCGAGATGGTCATCGCCTGCCGGGCCGCCGACTCCGCATCCAGAAGCACCGTCGCGAGCCGCTCGCCCCACGCCTGGTTCGCGGCGTCGGCCGCCGCGAGCGATACGGAGAGTCCGAGGTCGGTCTGGAGGTCGGCCAGTGTCACGGTGTCGAGGTCGCGGCCAAGGATCCATTGGCCCGCCTCGGTGCGCGCGAGGTACCGCTTGTCCTGCAGCGCCTGTGTGGCCCTGTGCACCAGCTCCGGCGCCTGGCGGGAGCGTCGCGCGAGCCGTCGCTCGGACAGTCCGCCGCCGCGGCGGCTCGCCGCAAGCAGCAGGGCCAGGACGGCGGCGGCCGCGGTGAGGATCGCAGCCGGCGCTTGTTCCGCGCCGTCGCCGTGCCGCACCCCGGCGCGCCATTCCGGACGCGCCGCCGCTATCTCGGCGCCGAACAGTACGACCATCCACAGCACGTACATCCAGATCAGGAAGATCGGGAAGGTGGCGAGGGCGCCGTAGATCGTCTGATAGGTTGGAAAATACGTGACGTAGAGCCCGAACCCCTGTTTCAGGACTTCGAGCAGCAGCCCGGCGGTTATGCCGCCGGCCAGCGCGTCGCGCCAGCGAACGGGGACGTTCGGCACGAAGAGGAACAACATGGTGAGGCCGGCGATCTGCAGGATCGGCGGCACCAGAACCGCGAAATCGATCAGCGGGCCGGTGTAGGTCTCGACCCCGGTTTCCCGGGCCATCGTGAACAGTACCCCGGACAGCGACATGCCGGCACCGAGCAGCAGCGGCGCGGCCGTCAGCACGAACCAGTAGACCGGTACCCGGATCAACAGGTTCCGGGTCTGGCGGACGCGCCAGATGCCGTTGAACGTGGTGCTGATCGTCGACAGCAGCATCACCGAGGTCACGACCAGAAAAACGACGCCGACCGCGGTCAGCCGTCCCGTCTTGCGCGAAAATTCCTCGAGATGGCCCTGGACCGCCGAACCGACCTGCGGCACGAAATTCTCGAATATGAAGGCCTGGACCTGCTCACGGACGCCCTCGAACGCCGCGAACGCCGAGAATATCGCGAAACTGATCGTCACCAGGGGCACGAGGGCGAGCAATGTCGTGTAGGTCAGCGCGGCGGCTCTCTGCGTGCACTGATCGCCGGCGAAACGCTGCAGCGTGTATCGCAGGAACTGGATGCCGGAGAGCGCGCGTCGGCCGGCAGGGGTGGTCTTCCGGGTCGGTTTCTGTGGCTCCATGGTCCCTCGCTCTTGCGCGATCATAGACCGGTTGAGCACATGATGAAACGCGCCAGGCACGGCTTTGACGGGGCAGTATTTCTGTGTAGGATGGCGCGCAATTCCGTGGCTCAGCGCGAGGCGAGGATCCGATGTCCGACCTGCAACCCGTAATGGCCGGCAAGCGCGGCCTGATCATGGGTGTCGCCAATGATCGCTCGATCGCGTGGGGCATTGCGAAGGCCGTCGCCGCGCACGGGGCGGAGCTCGCCTTCACGTACCAGGGCGAAGCGCTCGAGCGGCGGGTCCGGCCGCTCGCGGACAGCGTCGGCAGCGGCCTGTGCCTGTCGTGCGACGTGACCGACGAGGCCAGCATCGACGCGGTGTTCGCGGTGCTGCGCGAGCGTTGGGGACGGCTCGATTTCCTCGTGCACGCCATCGCCTTCTCCGACAAGGACGAGCTGAAGGGGAAATACGTCAACACGACGCGCGAGAACTTCCTGAAGACGATGGATATCTCGTGTTACTCCTTCACCTCGATCAGCCGCCGCGCGGCCGAGTTGATGGCCGACGGCGGCAGTCTCCTGACCTTGACGTACTACGGCGCCGAGCGCGTCATGCCGCATTACAACGTTATGGGCGTCGCCAAGGCGGCGCTCGAAGCCAGCGTCCGCTATCTGGCGGTCGATCTCGGCGCCGGCGGGATCCGCGTCAACGCGATCTCGGCCGGGCCGATCAAGACGCTGGCGGCCTCCGGCATCGGCGATTTCCGATACATTCTCAAATGGAACGAGCTCAACTCGCCGTTGCGCCGCAACGTGACGATCGACGAAGTCGGGGGGGCGGGGCTGTACCTTCTCAGCGACCTCGGTGCCGGGGTGACCGGCGAGGTGCACCACGTCGACTGCGGCTACCACACGGTGGGAATGGTCGCGGTGGACGCCGCCGAGGAGGTATCGCAACTGCTGGCGAGTCTCAACGGCAAGTCCTGAAGCATGAGCGGTAACGGCTTCGGGCAGCTCTTCAGGTTCACGACTTTCGGCGAGAGCCACGGTCCCGCGATCGGCTGCGTGGTCGACGGCACGCCGCCGCGCATAGCGCTGAGCGAGGAGGACATCCAGTTCTGGCTCGATCGCCGGCGGCCCGGGCAGTCGCGCTTCACGACGCAGCGACGGGAGCCGGATCGCGTACGGATCCTCTCCGGCGTTTTCGAGGGGGTGACGACGGGCGCGCCGATCGGCCTGCTGATCGAAAACGTCGATCAGCGGACCAAGGACTACGCGGACATCAAGGACAAATTCCGGCCCGGCCACGCCGACTACACATACTTGAAGAAGTACGGCGTGCGCGACTACAGGGGCGGCGGCCGTTCGTCGGCCCGCGAGACGGCGATGCGCGTCGCGGCCGGCGCGATCGCGCGCAAGATCCTCGGCGACGGCGTGCGCATCCGCGGCGCCCTCGTGCAGATGGGCGAGCACGCCATCGATCGCGACCGCTGGGACTGGGATGCGGTCGAGGACAACCCGTTCTGGTGTCCCGATCGGCGCACGGCGCAGAGCTGGGAAGGCTACCTCGACGATATCCGCAAGGCGGGCTCGTCGGTCGGTGCCGTCGTCGAGGTCGTTGCCGAAGGCGTGCCGGCGGGCTGGGGCGCACCCGTCTACGACAAGCTCGACGCCGATCTCGCCAAGGCGATGATGGGTATCAACGCGGTAAAGGGGGTGGAGATCGGCGCCGGGTTCGCGGCCGCCGCGCTGCGCGGCGAGGAGAACGCCGACGAGATGCGCATGGCCAAGGACGGTACGGTCGAGTTCATGTCCAACAACGCCGGCGGCGTGCTGGGCGGCATAAGCTCGGGCCAGGACGTCGTCGTCCGCTTCGCCGTCAAGCCGACGAGCTCGATCCTGATACCCCGGAAAACGGTCACGTCCGCCGGCAAAGATAGCGATATCTTAACGAAGGGCCGGCATGATCCCTGCGTCGGAATACGTGCGGTGCCCGTCGGCGAGGCCATGATGGCCTGCGTGCTGGCCGAGCATTTGCTGCGGCATCGCGCACAGTGCGGGTGACTGGCCTTTGTCGGAACAGGCGATTGCGAACCATCTGGATGCGCGGGGCGTGCCGCTGACGTCCGCGTCGGCGGACGCCGTGGGCCATCTCGACGAGACGATCGCCGCCTATCTCGGGTTCCGGCGCGACACCGGGGATCACCTCAAGCAGGCACTGGCCGTCGACCCGGAGTTCGCGATGGGCCACATCGTGCGCGGCGCCTTCCTGAAGCTGTTCGCGAACCGGGCCCTCGACGGCCGGATCGCGGATGCGCTCGCGGCGGCCCGCCGGTCCATCGAACAGCGCGGCGGCACGCGGCGCGAGCGCGATCATGTCGAAGCGCTCGCGGCCTGGCATCGCGACGACCCGCTGGCGGCGCTCGATCGCTGGGAGGCGATCCTGCTCGACAACCCGCTCGACGTTCTTGCGCTGAAACTCGCCAACTATGTGTATTTCTACCTCGGCGACGCCCGCAACGTCCGCGATTCGGTGGCGCGCGTGCTCTACGCGTGGAACGAGGAAACGCCCGGGCACGGTTACGTGCTGGGCATGTACGCGTTCGGGCTCGAGGAATGCGGCGACTACGCGAACGCCGAAGCCGTCGGGCAGCAGGCGGTCGAGATCAATCCCGCCGACGTCTGGGCGATCCACGCGGTGACCCACGTGCTCGAGATGCAGGGCCGCCACCGCGAGGGCACGGACTGGCTCAAGACGTCCGAGAAGACCTGGAACGCCTGCAACAATTTCAGCTACCACCTGTGGTGGCACGGCGCCCTGTTCCTCATGGAGCTCGAGCGCTTCCACGCGGTGCTCGACGGCTACGACAGCCGCATCCGTGCGGACGAGTCGGAGGATTATCTCGACATCGCCAACGCGGCCTCGCTGCTCTGGCGCCTCGGCGAAGCGGGCATCGATGTCGGCAGGCGCTGGGAAGAGCTCGCCGAGAAGGCGGCGAAGCGGTCGGGCGACCACGCGCTCGCCTTCGCCGACGCGCACTACATGATGGCGCTCGCCGCCGCCGGACGCGACGACGAGGCCGAGGCGATGCTGGCCTCGCAGGCCGATTTCGCCGCCGCTCGCGGCGACCTGACGGGGCGCATCGCCGGCGAGGTCGCGCGCCCGCTATGCGCGGCCCTGCTGGCCTACGGCCGGGGCGACTATGACGGCACGGTCGAGCTGCTCGAGCCGATCCGCTACGATCTCGGCCTCGTCGGCGGTAGCCGCGCCCAGCGCGACGTGTTCCACCGCACGCTGGTGACTGCGTCGATCAAGGCGGGACGTCTGAACCTGGCGCGGGCCCTGTTGTCGGAACGCAGCGCCGATCGCCCGACGAGCATCTGGAACTGGCGCACCTACGCGCGGGTGCTGGCCGCCCTGGACGACGAGGACGGCGCGGTCGCCGCCTGGCGCAAGGCGCGCGACCTGCTGGTCGGCCTGGGCCTGTAGGCGCGACCGGGACGTGAACGACCCCGCACGAACATCCGCCATGGACGCTCGACCGACCTGCTGTTAAGTCTCTGGGGTCGACCGGACGGGCCGCGTCCCGCCCGGCCTCCGGCCGCCCACGCGCACGGGATTGGATATGCTGCGTACGATCGGAAACATCCTGGTCCGCGTCCTCGCCGCGATCGGCATGGTCACCGTCATTCTGGGGGTCTGGCTGCTCGTCGTCGTGCTGTCGTTTCGCGAGGGACGCGAGCCGCTGCCGGACCGCATCGTGCTGCAGCTCAGCATCGATGGCGAGGTCAAGGACGGCCGTTCGTCGCGATCGTTCCTGCTCGGCGACCCCGGTCCCACCGTGCGCGAGATGGTTGCCGGGCTGTACGCGGCGACCCGCGACGACCGCGTCGCCGGCGTCGCCGCCTATCTCGGCGGCGCCAGCATCAGCCTCGCCGATGCGCAGGAACTGCGCGACGCGATCGCGGCGTTTCGAGCGTCCGGAAAGTTCGCACGCGTGTTCAGCGACGATCTCGGCGGCATCGGCGGCGGGACCGGACGGTACTACCTGGCGACGTCGTTCGACGAGATCTGGCTGCAGCCGTCCGGCGGGGTCGGTCTGATCGGCATGTCGATCGAGGTGCCGTTCGTGCGCGGCGCGCTCGACAAGCTGGACGTGGAAACGCGGATGGGGACGCGGCACGAGTACAAATCGGCCGTCGAGACGTTCACGCGGACCGCGCTCAGCGATCCGGCACGGGAGAACCTGCAGACGCTGCTCGGCTCGCTGTTCGACCAGGTGGCGGCGGGTATCGCGGAGCGCCGCGACCTCACGCAGGAGACGGTTCGCTCGCTCGTCGACGGCGGACCGTATCTCGCCGAGGAGGCGCGGCAGGCGGGCCTGGTCGACCGTCTCGGCTATTTCGACGAGTTCCTCGACGGCGCCCTGCAGCAGGCCGGCAACGGGGCGGAGACCGTAAAGTTCCGTCGTTACCTGCGCGGCGCCGACGGGCCGGACGACGACGCGCCGCAGGTGGCGCTGATCTATGGTTTGGGCCCGATCACCGCGGGCGACGTCGATGACGGCGGACTGCTCGAGGAGCCGGGGTTCGCCGCCTACACCATTGCGGATGCCATCGCCGACGCCGTCGAAGACGACTCGATCAAGGCGATTCTGCTGCGCATCGACAGTCCCGGCGGCTCGTATGTCGCCTCGGACATCGTCTGGCGCGAAGTGTCCCGGGCGCGCGATGCCGGCAAGCCGGTCATCGCCTCGATGGCGGGCACGGCGGCGTCCGGCGGCTATTTCGTGGCGATGGCGGCGAACCGCATCGTCGCCCACCCGGCCACGGTGACGGGCTCGATCGGCGTCTACGGCGGCAAGGTCGTGACGCGCGACCTGTGGGAGCGCGTCGGCGTCACCTGGGACGGCATCCGCATCGGCAAGCACGCGAACATGTGGAGCTTCGTCGAGGATTTCCCGCCCGGCGCCGAGCAGCGATTCTCGGACATGCTCGATTTCATCTATCGCGACTTTACCGGCAAGGTCATGGCGGATCGCAACCTGGACGAGGACCAGGTCGATGCGGCGGCGCGCGGCCGGGTCTGGACGGGTCGCGACGCGCAGGCGATGGGACTCGTCGATTCGCTCGGCGGATATTCCGTGGCGCTCGACGAGATCCGCGAGGCCCTCGGCATGGCGCCGGGCGACGATATCCGTTTCGTGCTGCTGCCGGAGCGACCCGACCCGCTCGAGCAGCTGCTCGACGCGCTCAGCGGCGAGTCACCCTTTTCGCGAACGGCTGCGCTCTTCGGATTCGGTCAGGGACGTCTTGTCGACGACCTGCGCGGCGAATTCGGACAGATTGTCGACGACCTGTCCGTCTTGCGGCCGCGCGCGGGCGTGCTGGAGATGCCGCCGATCCGGATCCGGCATTAGAGCACCATCCGCTTGCGTGAAATCGGCGCCGGCGGTCGATCGCCCCCGGCCGATCGCGGTGTGACCGTCAGGCGCGCCGCGGCCGCGCCGCCGTTCCCTCGTAGCCGAGCGCCGAGAGCGCGGTTTCCACGATATGCGACGCGTCGAGCCCGGCCTCCTCGTATTGCCGCTCGGGCTTGTCGTGGTCGATGAAGCGGTCCGGGAGCGTCATCGGCCGGACCTTGACGCCGTCCAGCAGGTCGCCGCTCGCGAGGCAGTGCAGCACCTGCGACGAGAAGCCGCCGGTGGCCCCCTCTTCGAGCGTGATCAGCACGTCGTGCTCGGTCGCCAGCCGGCGCACGAGCTCCTCGTCGAGCGGCTTGGCGAACCGGGCGTCGGCGACGGTCGCGGACAGGCCCCGCGCGGCGAGCTCGTCGGCTGCCCGCATCGCCTCGCCGAGATGAGCGCCGAAGCTGAGGACTGCGACCGTATTGCCTTCGCGCAGAATGCGGCCGCGGCCGATCTCCAGCGGCGCGGGACGTGACGGCAGTTCGACGCCGACGCCTTCGCCGCGCGGATAGCGCACCGCCGACGGGCGGTCGTCGATGGCGGCGGCGGTCGCGACCATGCGGGCGAGTTCGGCCTCGTCGGCGGCGGCCATGACGACGAAACCGGGCAGGCAGCACAGATAGGCGATGTCGAACGCGCCGGCGTGGGTCGCGCCGTCGGCGCCGACGAGGCCTGCGCGATCGATGGCGAAGCGGACCGGCAGGCTCTGGATCGCGACGTCGTGCACGACCTGGTCGTAGGCGCGCTGCAGGAACGTCGAATAGATCGCGACGAACGGCTTGTATCCCTGCGCCGCGAGGCCGGCGGCAAAGGTGACGGCGTGCTGTTCGGCGATGCCGACGTCGAAGGCGCGGTCGGGAAACCGCTCTGCGAACAGGTTGAGCCCGGTTCCCGACGGCATCGCCGCGGTGATGGCGACGATGTTCTCGTCGCGCTCGGCCTCGCGGATCAGGCTGTCGGCGAAGACCCGCGTGTAGGACGGGGCGTTGGACTTGCCCTTGAGCTGGGCGCCGGTGACGACGTCGAACCGCGAGACGCCGTGATACTTGTCGGCGGATTGCTCGGCGGGCTGATAGCCCTTGCCCTTCTGCGTCACGACATGGACCAGGATCGGCCCGTCCTCGCGCGCATCGCGGACGTTGCGGAGCACCGGCAGGAGATGGCCGAGATTATGGCCATCGATCGGTCCCACATAGTAGAAGCCGAGTTCCTCGAACATCGTGCCGCCGGTCATCATGCCGCGGGCGTATTCCTCGGCGCGCTTGGCGGCGGTTTCCAGGCTGCGCGGGAAGCGGTGCGCGAGCGACTTCGCGAGATGCCGCAGCGACACGTACGACTTGGACGAGATCAGCCGCGAGAGATACGCGCTCATCGCCCCGACCGGCGGCGCGATCGACATGTCGTTGTCGTTGAGGATGACGATGAGGCGGCTGTCCATGGAGCCGGCATTGTTCATCGCCTCGTACGCCATGCCGGCGCTCATCGCGCCGTCGCCGATCACCGCGATGACGTTGCGATTCTCGCCCTTGAGATCGCGCGCCACGGCGAATCCCAGCGCCGCGGAGATCGAGGTCGAACTGTGCGCGGCTCCGAACGGGTCGTATTCGCTTTCCGAGCGGCGCGTGAAGCCGGAGAGCCCGCCGCCCTGCCGCAGCGTGCGGATGCGGTCGCGTCGACCGGTGATGATCTTGTGCGGATAGCACTGGTGTCCGACGTCCCAGATCAGGATGTCGCGCGGCGTGTCGAAGACGTAGTGCAGCGCCACCGTGAGCTCGACGACGCCGAGCCCGGCGCCGAGATGGCCGCCGGTCACCGAGACGGCGTCGATCGTCTCGGCGCGCAGCTCGTCGGCGACTTGCTTCAGGTCGCGCTCCGCCAGCTGCCGGAGATCGATCGGCGTCCGGATCGTATCGAGCAGCGGCGTCCTCGAGGCCGGTTCTGCTGGTTGGTCGGTCAAATCTCCTCCCCGCGATGCTGTGGCGCTGCCGGCTGCACGCCCGTCACGCGCGCCGCTCGACGACGAAGCGGGCGACGTCGCGCAGCAGTTTGGCCTTTTCGTCGAAGATTGCAAGGTGCGTAATGGCCTGCTCGGACAATATTTTGGCCTGTTCGCGGGCGCGCTTGGGGCCGAGGATCGAGACGAACGTCGCCTTGCCCTGCATGGCGTCCTTGCCGACCGCCTTGCCGGTCTCCGCCTCGGTCCCCTCGACGTCGAGCAGATCGTCGACGATCTGGAAAGCGAGGCCCAAATCGTGGGCGTATCCGCGCAGGGCCTCGCGCGTCTGCTCCGCGGCGCGGCCGAGGATCGCCCCGGCCTCGCAGGCGAAGGCGATCAGCTCCCCGGTCTTGAGCCGCTGCAGGCGCGTGATCTGGCCGATCTCCAGCTCTTCGCCGGCCGCCATCAGATCGATCATCTGGCCGCCGACCATGCCGTGCGCGCCCGCGGCATCGGCGAGCGCGGTCACCAGCTCGCAGCGGACCTCCGGGTTCGAGTGCGTGTCGATATGGCCCAGGATTCCGAACGCCAGCGTCAGCAGGGCATCGCCGGCCAGGATCGCGGTCGCCTCGTCGAAGGCCCGGTGCACCGTCGGCTTGCCGCGCCGGAGATCGTCGTCATCCATCGCCGGAAGGTCGTCGTGGACGAGCGAATAGCAGTGGACCAGCTCGACCGCGGCGGCAGCCCGCAGCGCCGACCTTTTGGCAACGCTGAACAGGCCCGCGGTCTGCAGCAGCAGAAACGGCCGCAGCCGCTTGCCGCCGCCGAGCGCGGCATAGCGCATCGCCTCGACGAGCCGGCCCTCGGGCTGGTGCTCCGCCCCGAGCGCGCGCTCCAGCGTCGCCTCGACGTCGACGGCGGCTCGCGCAAGCGCCTGCTTCAGCTCGTCCATCCCGGCGTCCTAGTCGAGGTCGGCCGGTTCCGTGGCCATGCCGCCGGCGCTGCGCGTGATCTTCTCGATCCGGGCCTGCGCCTCCGCGAGCTTGCTCTCGCAGTGGCGCTTCAGGGCCGCGCCCCGTTCGTAGGCGTCGATCGCCTCGTCGAGCTTGATCTGCCCCTTCTCCAGGTTCTGGACGATCTTCTCCAGCTCGGCGAGGGCATCCTCGAATTTCATGGCCTTGATGTCGTCTGGGATCGGCGCGTCGGTCATCGGTCCTCCCGGCGTTCTGGCAAGCTCTCTGGCGTCCGGGACGTCTGCCAACGCGGCAGCCGGCCGGCGGCGGCCCCTACAAGCTAAAGTCTAATCCTGCAAGCCGGCCAAGTCCAAGGCGCTCGGCAGGCTCGGAGCGGGCGACGAAGCCGCAGCCGCCGGGATGTCGGTAATCGGAGGGATAGCGAGCGCGACGTCAGGACGCCGGAACGTCGCCTGAAAGCCAGTTGTGGTCATTCGGGCGTTACTCCGCGGCTTTCCCGAAACAGGCCGAATCGGAAGGCAAGATCGGCGGCCGCTGCAAACCTCCGTCAACCCGAGTCCAGAGGTCCGGTCATTGTTTGGACAGTGAGTCAGATTGAATTCTTCGCAGCGTACAGTTCAAATCGCCCAAGCTTGCCGGAGACTCCCGCAGACTTGGCCCCGCGCTTGCGGTTTCGGGCAGTTCAACGAGCGCGCATCCGTCTAATTCTGCAAAAGGGGCGGCATGGTAGCTCGCCCCTTCGCAGTCGTTCCAAGTTACTGGATCTTTCGGGGATCGTCTTGTGCGTTCACGTAGGTGAGAGCCCAGGGCCCGACGCTGTTGAGCTGCAGCACCGTCTCCTGGTCGGTGTAGACGTAGTGCTGCATCCCGGGAGACATCGCAAAGAAGCTACCCGCCGGTAAGGCTTTGGTTTTGCCTTGATCCGCGGCCGCACCTTCGCCCAAAAGCAAGACGCCTGAGAGAACCGTGACGATCTCGGGCTTCGGATGCGTGTGCGGCGGAATATGAAAGCCCGTCGGCAGCTTGAGGCGCATGGCAAACTGTCCTTCCTTGGACGGGTCGCCATAGATGACTGCCGCCTCCGCACCCTTTGGAATGGAAGCCGGCGCCGGCCCCCACTTCACGTCATCTGGCGTCAAAACCTTGTGATCGTCTGCGGCAATGGCAGGGTGAGCGTAGAGCAGCGCGAAAACGACGACTGCGCTACTCAGCACGGTCGAGAACACGCTTTTCATTGGTCGATACTCCGGTGCATCCCGAGGGTGAAAGCGACGCGTTCGGGAGCGCGCCAATATATGCCGCCTGCCGCGCCTGAATCAATTGCAGCGAGCGAAGTGCTCGACCCTGCCCGTGACAGGTTCGGGGCGATCTTCTCCAGCTCGGCGAGGGCATTCTCGAACTTCATGGCCTTGATGTCGTCCGGACTCGGCGCGGCGGTCATCGGTCCTCCCGGCGTTCTGGCGAGCTCTCTGGCGTCCGGGGCATCTGCCACCGGGGCGGCGGCCGGCCGGCGGCGGCCCGTACATTCGAAGGCTGGTCCCGCGAGCCGGCCAAGTCGAAGGCGCTCGGCCCCCGCAGTGCGCGGATGTTAGGGTGCTACGGCCGGAATATCGGTTATCGAAGGGATAGCGAACGCGACGTCAGGACGCCTGAAAGTCGCTCGATGGCCAAGACGCGACATCCCTCTTCATCGCGGCTCGGATAGACTCGCTCCGCTCGAACCGCTAATCTCCCTCCCTAAGGAGACCGCGCATGGCGCGCCGCCTTTCTGCCATTCTTGCCGCCGACGTTGTTGGTTACAGCCGCCTTATGGGTGCGGACGAGGCGGGGACCCTGGCGCGGCTCAAATCCCTCCGCAAGATGCTGGTGCAACCGAAGATTACCGCGCGCGGCGGGCGGATCGTGAAGCTCATGGGCGACGGGCTCCTGGCCGAGTTCCCGAGCGTCGTCGAGGCGATCCGGTGCACCGTGGAAATTCAAAAGGCTATGGAGCAGAACGACCCCGGCCTGCCCGAGGAGCAGCGGATTCGACTGCGCATGGGCGTCAACGTCGGAGACATACTCGTCGAGGGATCCGACATCTATGGCGACGGCGTCAACATCGCGGTGCGCCTGGAGAATCTGGCCGAGCCGGGCGGCATATGCCTGTCGCAGCAGGCTTATGACCAGATCGGGACCAGGCTTGACATCCGGTGCGAGGACTTGGGTGAGCAGCAAGTCAAAAACATCGCGCGACCCGTTCGCGTGTATCGGATCAAGCGGGAACAAGGCGAAGTCGAGACCCGCACCTCCGGACGGAAAGCCATGTCGCTGCCCGACAAGCCGTCGATCGCCGTTCTCCCGTTCACCAACATGTCCGGCGATCCGGAGCAGGAATACTTTTCCGACGGCATTTCCGAGGACATCATCACGGCGCTTTCCAAGGTACACTGGCTTTTCGTGATAGCCCGCAACTCGACCTTCACTTACAAGGGCGGGGCGGTGGACGTGATGCGCGTGGCACGAGAGCTCGGCGTTCGATACATCGTTG
The DNA here is from genome assembly GCA_041584475.1 of Alphaproteobacteria bacterium. Lineage (GTDB taxonomy): Bacteria > Pseudomonadota > Alphaproteobacteria > UBA8366 > JADFVY01 > JBFHDX01. The sequence goes on along the minus strand of JBFHDX010000006.1, from coordinate 27,627 downwards.
AGGGCAGCGTCCGCAAGGCCACGAACAAGGTTCGAATCACCACACAGTTGATCGACGCCTCGACCGGCAATCACATCTGGGCCGACCGCTATGACGGCGATCTAGCCGATATTTTCGCTCTGCAGGACGAGATCACCACCAAGGTCGTCGCCGCCATCGAGCCGAAGCTCTTGGAGGCTGAGGGCCTTCGCTCGGCCTGCCGCTCGCCGGGAGACATCGGCGCTTGGGACATGGTGATGCAAGCGAACTCGCTATTTTGGCGACTGACTAAGACCGAAGGCGAGGCCGCCATCTCGATCCTCGAGCGGACGGTCGAGCGCTACCCCGACTATGCTACGGCGCACAGCATGCTGGCCTTCATGTTGTTGCTGTCTAGTCATATGGGTTGGAGTTCCAGGGCGCTGCAGGCGAATTTGACAGAGGCGTCGGCTCTCGCGATCCGGGCGACGGAACTCGACGAGAGTGACCCATGGGCGCATCTCGCGCTCGGGTACGTGGCTTTCTTTGAGCGACGCACCGAAACCGCCGCGGAAGAATTCCTGCACGCGCTCGATCTCAACCCGAATTTCGCCGCTGCCCACGGCTATCTCGGTTTCGCCTTGTCGCATGACGGTCGATCGGATCAGGCGATCGCTCATTGCGAGCGGGCGATCCGCATGAGTCCGCACGATCCGCAGAATGTCATCTTCAATGCGGGCCTGGCTGTCGCTCATTACCTCGCCGGGCGCTACACGGAAGCGGTCGGCTTTGGCCGCAAGGCCGTGCAACTCCGAAATGGATGGACCGGAGGTCATCGAACATATGTCGCCAGTCTGGCACAGGCAGGCCAAATCGAAGAGGCCCGCGCGGCTCTGGCGCGATTGAAGGAACTGCAGCCCAACATATCAATTGCCTGGTTCGAGCGTTGCATCCCGTATACGGCCGGCCCGATGGCTAAATTCCTCGAAGGCATGCGCAAGGCCGGGCTGCAATAGTTCTTCGCCGAATGACGGCTTCGGCTCATTCCCGGTCGTGGCATGATTGGCGTGCGATGACGGTGATCGGATGTAAAGCGGACGGGAGGCGGAGGGACGGGTCCTCGTCTCCGTGATCGCCCCTCGGCCACTCGCTCGCTAAGTCTGCCCCCGAAAGTCACCGTCCGGCTTCGTCCGGCCAGACGCCGCTCGCCCCGCTTGTCTCGCCGCCGCGTCACCCGCCCATCAGCGCCCGCACGTGCGCGGCCGCGGAGCGGCCGAGCGCCGCCATGTCGTAACCGCCCTCGAGCGTCGAGACGACGCGCCCCTCGCAATGCTCCTCCGCGACGCGCATGAGCTGGCGCGTCGCCCACGAGAAATCCTCCTCGGTGAACTGCAGCGCCGCCAGCGGGTCCGCGGCGTGGGCGTCGAAGCCGGCCGAAATCAGCAGGAAATCGGGTGCGAACTCGGTTACCGCCGGCAGGATCACGCGCTCCATGGCGCGCCGGAATTCGACGCTGCCGGTATAAGGCGCCAGCGGCACGTTGACGATGTTGCCGGCCACGCCGCGGTCGGAGGCGCTGCCGGTGCCCGGATAGTGGGGGGACTGGTGCGTCGAGCCGTAGAACATGTTCGCATCGTTCCAGAACATGCTCTGCGTGCCGTTGCCGTGATGGACGTCGAAATCGACGACGGCGATACGCTCCAGCCCGTGTACCGCCCGCGCCTGCGCCGCACCGACGGCGACGCTGTTGAACAGGCAGAAGCCCATCGCGTGGGCCGGCTCGGCGTGGTGCCCGGGTGGCCGGACGGCACAGAACGCGTTGTCGGCCTCGCCTGCCATCACGGCGTCGACGGCCGCACACGCGGCCCCGGTGGCGCGCAGCGCCGCCTCTCCCGATCCCGGCGACATGGCGGTGTCCGGATCGAGCCGCACCCGGCCCGACTGCGGCACCGCGGCCAGCAACGCCTCGACATAGTCCCGCTTGTGAACCCGCGAAATCTGATCGATACTCGCGCGTGGCGCTTCGAGCCGCACCAGATCACTGAATTCCTTGCCCTTCAGTGCTTCAAGGACGGCCGCAAGCCGGGCCGGACTCTCCGGGTGCCAGGCGCCGGGATCGTGCTCGAGGCAGGCGGGATGCGTGAAGAGGAACGTTGCCATTGACGCGTTCGTATCCGTGCAGATGCGGCAGTGCTGCGGCACAGCATAGCAGTCCGCGGCGGCGGCGGAATAGCCCTCCGTCGCCCGACCGCCGGCCGCCGGCGCTTGAAACCGGAAGGCGGAGGTGCAATCTCATACGCGGCATGGCGGGCGAGCGCGCGCCGCGACCGGACCACCGACCCGGACCACCGACAGGGAGAGGACTAGCACGATGCGCCTCACGTTGAACGGGGCGATCCGCGTGGCTGCGCTGATCCTCGCCTGCGGCGCCTGGGAGGCGGCGCCCGCCCGCGCGCAGGATCAGCCGGCGCAGGTCGGCGTCGATGCCGTGATCGTCGAACCGCTCAGCCAGACGATGCCGGTTCTGGGGCGCTTCGTTGCGCGGCAGTCGGGGCCGGTCGCCGCGCTCGTCAGCGGGCCGGTCGAGTCCGTGATCGTCGAGGTCGGGGACCGGGTCGAGGCCGGCGACGTGCTGGTTCGGCTGGACACCGACAGGGCAATTGGCAACCGCAACCTGCGTGCCGCGGAGCTCAAGGAGATGCAGGCCGCGCTCGAGACCGCCAAGGCGCAGCAGCGGCTGGCGCAGCTCGAACTGAGCAGGCTGGAGAGCCTGAAGAAATCGCCGGCCTTCAGCCAGGCACGCTTCGACGACAAGACGGCGGAGGTCATGCGCTACGGCAGCCTCGTCGCCGAAGCGGATGCGGCGATCATGCGGGCGCAGGCGAACCTGGACCTGGCCGAGCTCGACGTCGACCGCGCCGAGATCAGGGCGCCTTACGACGGCGTCGTCGTGCTGCGGCATACCGTTGACGGGGCATATGTCGCTGCCGGTGCGCCGGTCGTGACGCTGGTCAACGACGGCGATCTGGAAATCGAGGCCGATGTCCCAGGCGACCGGATCGGCGGTGTCGTCCCCGGCCGCGAGGTGCGCGTTCGACTCGACAGCGGTCTTGAGGTCGAGGCCGACGTGCGGGCGGCGATCCCGACCGAGAACGCGTTGACGCGCACCCGGCCCGTGCGGTTCACGCCGGACCTCGACGGTGTCGATTCGCTGCCCCTCGCCACCGACCAGAGCGTCACTGTCCTCATTCCCATCGACGAGCGGCGCGAGGTCGTCACCGTGCACAAGGACGCCGTCATATCGGGCGCCGCCGGATCCACGGTGTTCGTGGTCGAGGAGGGCCGGGCGCAGCCGCGCCTCGTTCGCCTCGGCGAGGCGGTCGGCAACCGTTTCGAGGTCATCGACGGGCTCGAGCCGGGCGAGCTGGCCGTCATCCTCGGCAACGAGCGGCTGCAGCCGGGTCAGGCGGTGCGCTACAAGGGCATGCCGCCGGCGCAAGGCGACGGGTAGGAGAGCCGCGCCGTGGACATCATCCGCCAGGCCATACAGCGTCCCACGGCCGTCATCGCGGCCGTGCTGATGGCCCTGTTGTTCGGCCTGATCGCCCTGCAGACGATCCCGATCCAGCTCGCCCCGGACGTCAGCCGGCCGGTCATCCAGATCACGACCCAATGGTCCGGGGCCGCTCCGGCCGAGGTCGAGCGCGAAATCCTGAACCCGCAGGAGGAGGCGCTGAAGGGCCTCGAAGGCCTGGAGAGCATGGAGGGCTCGGCCGAGGACGGCCGCGCCCGGATCACGCTCGAATTCTCGGTCGAGCAGGACATGGACAAGGCGCTGCTGCTGGTCTCGAACCGTCTCGACCGGGTGACCGGTTATCCCGACGAGGCCGGCGAGCCGATCCTCAACACTGCCGGCTCCGAAGACAACCCGATCGCCTGGTTCCGCATCGTACGGGCGGCGGGAAACGCACGACCGATCCACACCTACGGTGAATTCGTCGAGGACGTCATCCAGGAACGGCTCGAACGCGTGCCCGGCGTCGGCGGCGTCAACGTCTACGGCGGCGGTGTCCGCGAGATGCGGGTGATCATCGATCCCGCGCGCATGGCGCGGTACGGCCTGACCGTCCCCGATGTCGTCGATCGGCTGCGGGCCGCCAACGCGTCGATCAGCGGCGGCGACGTCGAGGAGGGCAAGCGACGCTACGTCGTCCGCACGGAGGGCGAGTTCGAGCGCACCGAGCAGGTCGCCGCGGTGGTGCTGCGCTCGCTGCGCGATCCCGAGACCGGCCGCCTCGCCCGCGTGACGGTCGGTGACATCGCCCAGGTCGAGCTCGGATACAAGAAGCCGACGGCGACGATCCGCGCGAACGGCCGGCCGGCGATGGGCATGAGCATCACGCGCGAGATCGGCGCCAACGTGATCGAGACCATGGCCGGGATCCGGCGCGCGGTCGACGAGCTGAACACCGGGCCGCTGGTCGGGGCCGGCCTGTTCATCGAGCAGGTCTACGACGAGACCGTCTACATCAACTCGGCGATCGACCTCGTGACCCAGAACATCTGGATCGGCGGTGTGCTGGCCGTGCTCATCCTGATGCTGTTCCTGCGTTCGGCGCGGGCGACGCTGGTCATCGCGCTTGCGATCCCGGTCTCGGTGGTCGCCTCGTTCGTCGCCATGGCGGCGCTCGGCCGCTCGCTCAACGTCGTCTCGCTGGCCGGCATCGCCTTCGCGGTCGGCATGGTGGTCGACGCCGCGATCGTCGTGCTCGAGAACATCTACCGGCTGCGCCAGCGCGGCAAGCCGGCGCTGCGGGCCGCCTATGACGGCGCGAAGCAGGTCTGGGGCGCGATCCTCGTCTCGGCGCTGACCACGGTCATGGTGTTCATCCCGATCATGGTGATGAGCCTCGAGGTCGGCCAGCTGTTCCGCGACATCGCGGTCGCGATCTCGGTCGCCGTCATGCTGTCGCTGATCGTCTCGGTGACCGTCATCCCGGCGCTGTCCCGCCGGCTGCTGCAGGGCCACGTGCGCGAGCGCGGCGCCGCCGTCCGCCTGCCGGGCATCGACCATTTCGCACGGGGCTTCATGACCGCGCTGCTGGCGATGACGCGCGCCGTCGTGCGCTCGCGGCTGCTCGCCGTCCTGATCGTGGCCGCCGTGACGTCCGTCACGGCGCTGGGCACCTGGCTGTTCTTGCCGCCGCTCGAATATCTGCCCGAGGGCAACCGCAACTTCGTGTTCGGCTTCATCCTGCCGCCACCGGGCTACAATCTGGAGACGACGACGCGGATCGCCGAGCGCGTGGAGTCCGCGGTGCGGCCGCGCTGGGCCTCGGAAACCGGGCCCGAGTCGAAGCCCGGCGAGCCGCCGAAGATGGGGTCCTTCTTCTTCGTCGCCCTGCGGTCACGCACGATCATGGGCGCGAACAGCGTCGATCCGGCGCGCGCGCGCGAGCTGATCCCGGTGATTCGCAAGCCGGTGTTCGACGAGCCCGGGACCTTCGCGGTGGTCAGGCAGCCCTCGATCTTCGGGCGTGGCATCGGCGGCACCCGCTCGATCGATCTCGACGTCGCCGGCGGCGACCTCGACACGATCCTCGGCGTCGCCCGGGATGCCTTCGCGCGGGTCGGCGCCGCCATGCCGCAGGAGGCCGGCAACCAGGTGCGGCCGCGCCCGGGGCTGGAACTCGGGGCGCCCGAGGTCCGCGTCCTGCCCGATCCGGTGCGGCTCGCCGACAACGGGCTCAGCGCGCGCGAGCTAGGCCTCGCGGTCGACGCCTTCAACGCCGGGCTGCGCGTCGCCGAGATCACGGTCGGCGGCCAGCGCATCGATCTGATGCTCATGGGGCCGGAGGACAACGTCCGCGAGACCCAGGGCGTCGGGGCGCTGCCGGTGGTGACGCGCTCGGGCGACATCCTGCCGGTGCGCTCGCTCGCCAACGTCGTCGTGACCGCCGGGCCGACCGAGATCCGCCATATCGAGCGCAGCCGCACCGTGACGCTGCAGCTGACGCCGGCGCCGCGGGTCGCGCTCGGCGACGCGCTGGCGACGCTGCAGGCCGACGTCATCGACCCGCTCGTGGCCGACGGCCTGCCGCCCGGCGTCAAGCTGCGCCTGTCCGGCACCGCCGACAAGCTGGCGGCGACTTGGACGGAGATGAAGTTCGATCTGCTGATCGCGCTGGCGATCGTCTATCTGGTGATGGCCGTGCTGTTCGAGAGCTTCCTCTACCCGCTGATCATCGTGCTCTCGGTGCCGCTGGCGACGGCGGGCGGCGTCGCCGGCCTCAAGATCCTCGGCCTGTTCCATTTCCAGGCCCTCGACATGCTGACGCTGCTGGGTTTCGTCATCCTCATCGGCATCGTCGTCAACAACGCGATCCTCCTCGTGCACCAGACGCTGTACCTGATCCGCGAGGAGTCGATGGCCTACGGCGACGCGATCGTCGAGGCGACGCGCAACCGCGTCCGGCCGATCTTCATGTCGACGCTGACCAGCGTGTTCGGCATGCTGCCGTTGGTGCTCTTCCCCGGCGCCGGATCCGAGATATATCGCGGGCTCGGCTCCGTGGTGGTCGGCGGCCTGGCGCTGTCCGCCGTGCTGACGCTGACGATCATCCCGCCGCTGCTCAGCCTGCTGCTCGGCGTGACGGAACGCGGTGCCGGCGAGGATGCCGGCGCGATCGAGGTCGAGGAGCAGCTGCCCAAGGCCGCGGAATGACGCCAATTCCGGCGGTGTTCAGCCCTTCATGCAGGAATGCGGTGTTAAAATCGGTCATTTTCGAATATCATAATATTCGCTTATGAACGATTTCGCATATGGATCGGGTGCGGTTGGAGCGCTACGGCCAATGGATATCAACGACCTGAAACAGAACGCGCAGCGGGCGAGCGAGCTGCTCAAGGCCATGAGCAACGAGAAGCGGCTGATGATCTTGTGCTACCTCGCCGAGGGCGAAAAGGCGGTCGGAGAGATGGAGAAGCTGGTCGGGCTGAGCCAGTCGGCGCTGTCGCAGCACCTCGCGCGGCTGCGCCGCGACGGCTTGGTCAAGACGCGGCGGGCGTCCCAGACGATCTACTATTCGCTGTCCGGCGGCGAGGCCGCGGCGGTGATGGGGACGCTTCATTCCCTCTACTGCTGCGCTCCCGAATCGGAGGAAGAGTCGGCGCTCAGTGCCACCGGCTGATCGCCGTTCACGCGGGCCGGCCTGCGCGAGACGGCGCAGAGACCTAAAATAAGCAGCAAATGCAACATGATAAGCCGGCGTGGCGGCCCGCCGATCCGCAGCCTCTGGCACGCCGCTTGCATCCCTTTCCTGCCAGAACGCCCTTACGGGGGCATGAGATGGCAGTATGGGGTAGAGACGATGGCAAGCGTAACCTACGACCGGACACCGGCGGCCCGCCGCAAGAGCAAGCGCGAGCAGCAATATGCGAGCACGCTGGTTCACTATCTCGGCGTCGACAAGGCGCTGGCGGTTTGCAAAAAGAAAATGTGGCACGGCGTCCAGCAGGCCATTATCGAGCAGCAGAACGGCGCCCGCGCGGCCTGATCGCGCCCGCCGCGGGGCCGGGACCGGTCGTCCCCCCGGCCCTTCGATCGCCCGCCGCGACGGACCGGCGGCGGGCTCGCCGCCGCGGACCGGTGATTACCGGCCGAATCGCTCGCGCAGAACGTTCTTCTGGATCTTGCCCATGACGTTGCGCGGCAGCTCGTCCACGAAGTGGATCTCCTTGGGCACCTTGTAGCCCGCAAGCCTTTCCTTCATCCGCGCGATCAGCGCCTCCGCCGCCGGCGGTTCTCCCGACGGCCTGACCGCGGCGACGACGCGCTCGCCGAAATCCGCGTCCGGCACCCCGACCACCGCCGATTCCGCGACGCCGTCGAGGCTGTCGAGGGCCTCCTCGATCTCCTTCGGGTAGACGTTGTAGCCGCCCGTGATGATCAGGTCCTTGGCGCGGCCGACGAGATAGAAGAACCCGTTCGCGTCGCGGCGGGCGATATCGCCGGTGACGAAGAAGCCGTCGTCGCGGAACTCCTCCCTCGTCTTTTCCGGCATCCGCCAATAACCCTTGAAGACGTTCGGCCCGCGCACCTCGAGCATGCCCGTCTCCCCGTCCGGCAGCACGTTGCCCGCCTCGTCGACGACGCGCAGTTCGACGCCCGGCAGGGGTTTGCCGATGCTGCCGGGAATGCGCCCGCCCTCCGCGTCGAGCAGGTTCGACGAGCTCATCACGGTCTCGGTCATGCCGTAGCGTTCGAGGATCTCGTGCCCGGTGCGTTCCCTGAACTCGTGCCAGGTCTCCGCCAGCAGCGGCGCCGAGCCCGAGACGAAGAGCCGGCGGCCCTCGAACGGCTCGCGACGGAACCCGGGATGGGCGAGCAGCCGGGTGTAGAAGGTCGGCACGCCCATCATCACGGTGCAGCGCGGCAACGCCTCGAGCACCGCCTCCGGCTCGAATTTCGGCATGAAGACCATGCGGCTGCCGCTCGTCAGCACGCAACCGATGGCGACGAACAGCCCGTGCGCGTGAAAGATCGGCAGCGCGTGCAGCAGCACGTCGCCCGCCGTGAATCCCCAGGCATCGCGAAGCGTGACGGCGTTCGACCAGAGGTTCCCGACGGTGAGCATTGCGCCCTTGGCGCGGCCCGTCGTGCCCGAGGTGTAGAGGATCGCGGCCAGATCGTCCGACGAACGCGGGACGCAGGCCTCGATCGCGGCCGCAGCGGCGGCGCGCTCGGCGAAGGATCCGGCGCCGTCAGCGTCGAGGGTCAGCGTGTGCGCGGTCCCGGCCCGGTCCGCCAGGGGCGCGATGGCGCCCTCGGCCTGCGGCCGGCAGACGACCACCCGCGGTTCGGAATCGGAGAGGAAATACTCCATCTCGTTCGCCGTATAGGCGGTGTTCAGCGGCAGGAAGACGGCGCCGGCCCGCAGCGCGCCCAAGTAGAGCAGCACCGCCTCGGGGCTCTTGTCGACCTGCACCGCGACGCGGTCGCCCGGCTCGACGCCCAGCTCGACGAGCAGGCCCGCATGGCGCGCGGTCGCGGTCTCGACGTCGCGATAGGTCATGCGCCGGCCGCCGGGCAGTTCCATGAACGGCGTCGTGCGGTCCTCGGGGAAACAGCTGGCGAACAGTTCGAACAGGTTTTCCGACACGGTCTCGTCTTTCCCTCGTGTGCTGCGCGGCGACGCGCCGCGAAGCCGATCAGCCCGCCAGCCTCGTTTCACGCAATCCTTCGATATTGATTTCGAGGCCGAGCCCGGGTTTTTCGCGAATTGCGATGCAGCCGTCAACAGGAGTCGGCGGATCGACGAACACGGCCTTCTCGATGCCGGACTGCGCGACGTGCTGCTCGATCACCCAGCCGTTCTCGAGGCCCGCCATCAGGTGCATGTTGACCAGCGGCCAGCCGGCCCCGTTCGCGACCGGGACGGCGTGCTCCGCGGCACGCCCGGCGATCGCCGCGGCCCCCGTGAAGCCGCCGCAATAGAGGACGTTCGGCTGCACCAGGTCGACCGCCTCGCGATCCAGCAGGGCATCGAAGATCCTCGGATCGGCTTCCATCTGCCCCGCGCCGACCCGCATTCCCGTGCGCTTCCGGAAATCCGCCAGGGCGCTCGGGTCGTTGCCGGTGATCGGCTCCTCGAACCAGGCGATGCGGCAATCGCCGATCGCGTCAGCGAGATTGCACGCCGCCTCGACGTCGAACATCCCGTTGGCGTCGAGGATCAGCGCCGCGTCCTCGCCCGCCGCCTCGCCGACGGCCCGCACCCGCCGCGCGTCCTCCTCCCAGCCGCCCGCATCGACGGCGACGATCATCTTGAGCATCTGAAAGCCCTGCGCCGCTCCCAGGCGCGCCGCCGCGACGAGTTGCCGGCGATCGTATTGCGGCAGGCCGAAGGTCAGGTACGCGGGGACCGAGCGCCGGGCGCCGCCGAGCATCGCTGCGATGCTCCGGCCGCGGGCCTGGCCGCGGATGTCCCACAGCGCGATGTCCAGGGCCGAAGCCGCGCTGGCGATCACCCCCGTCATGCCGCGCGGGTTCAGCGTCTGCTGCAGCACACGCTGCACCGCCTCGGGTTCGCACGGGTCCATACCCGCGACGACCGGCCAAATGCCGGACTCGAGGAGGTCGGCCACCTGGCGGGCGAGAAACCGGCCGGTGAACCCGTAGCCCTCCAGCCCGTCGTCGGTCACCACGCGGCAGACGACGAAGGGTCGCGGCGGCCCGCCCCGGTAATCCTCGACCTGGCGGTCGAGCAGCGGCACCGAGCTCGGCGCCGCATGCACGGATGCCTCGATATGCGCGATCTTCACCGGCGCCCCCGGTCCTACGCCGGCGCGCGGTACGGCATTCCCTCGGGGTCTTCGCTGCCGCTGCGGTAGCGCTGCACGCTGTCGCCGAAGCCGATAACCTTGCCGTCTTCCGACACCACCTCGGCGCTGGCGAAGAAGATCTTGCGGCCGCCGCCGCGCTTGCGTCCCGTCGTTGTGACCGTGCCGCCTCTCGTCTGCCCGGTGAAGTTGGTCGTCAGGTTGACGGTGACCGCCCAGCGCACGTTGCCCTTGACCGTGCAGTAGGTGCCGGCATAGCCGCATGCCGTGTCGAGCAGCGCCGAGACGATGCCGCCATGGAGCACGCCGCTGCGGTTCAGATGTTCCGGCCCGATGTCCATCTCCATCCGGACGAAGCCGTCCCGCCACTCGACGACGCGAAAGCCGAGCATCTGCCCGAAGGGTCCGATATCCGGCACGTTCACGGGCTCGCTCATCGTCCTCCGCCCGCTCCCGTCAGTCGCCGGGGACGTCCGCCGACGCGGGCAGGCGCTCGCGCAGCCGCGTCCGGTATCCGGCGATCGCCGGCATCGCCGCGCTGGCCGCCGTCAGCAGGATGAACACCACGACGATCGGCCGCTCGAGGAAGCCGAGCCAGCTGTGGTCGAAGATGATCAGCGACTGCTTGAGGCTGCTCTCGACCAGTTCGCCGAGGATCAGCCCCATGATGATCGGTGCCGCCGAGAAGCCGTAGCGCTTGAGGACATATCCCGCGAGGCCGGCGATCACCATGATCCAGACATCCATGATCGACTGCTCCAGCGCGTAGGAGCCGATGCAGGCGAGGATGAACACCGCCGGCCACAGGAAGCGCGTCGGGATCAGGGTCACGCGCGCGAACAGCTTGGCGCCCAGCAGCCCGAGCCCCATGAACATCAGGTTCGCAAGCAGCATCGCGATGAAGATGCCGTAGAGCAGGGTCGGCGTCTCGTTGAACAGGTGCGGGCCGGGCCGCAGGCCGTGCACCAGCAGCGCACCGAGGATCACCGCCGTCGTCGCGCTGCCCGGGATGCCGAGCGCCAGCGTCGGCACCATGGCGGCGCCCGTGGCCGCGTTGTTGGCCGTTTCCGGTCCGGCGACCCCCCTGATATCGCCCTTGCCGAAGCGCGATTTGTCCTTGGCCCAGCGCTTGGCCTCGTTGTAGCCGATCATCGCCGCGACGGTCCCGCCCTCGGCCGGCAGCAGGCCGATGAAGGCGCCGATGCCGCACGACCGGCCGACCGTCCCCAGCGTTTTGCGGAAATCGACCCAGCTCGGCAGCTTGACGGCATCGACCACGGCCCGCACGACCTTGCGGTCGAGATTGCCGGCCTGGGTCAGGAACTCGGCGCCGGCGAACAGTCCGATCATCACCGGAATGAAGTGGACGCCCTCGCTGAGCTCCCAGAAACCGAAGGTGAAGCGATCGACCCCGGTGGTGAAATCCATGCCCACGGTCGCGAGCAGCACGCCGAAGGCGCCGCCGAGCAGATTCTTGAAGGCTGATTCGCCGCTGATCGAGGCCAGCATCGACAGCCCGAACAGCGCCAGCGCGAAATATTCGGGCGGCCCGAAATCGTACGCGACGCGCGCCAGGATCGGTGCCGCGACGATCAGCACGATGATGCTGAAGATGCCGCCGATCGTGCTGCTGACCGTGGCGATGCCGAGCGCCAGCCCGGCGCGGCCCTGTTGCGCCAGCGGGTAGCCGTCGAAGGCGGTCGCCGCCGCAGGCGGCGCGCCGGGTGCGTTGACGAGGATCGCCGTGATCGATCCGCCGAAGGTGCCGGCGCAATACAGCGCGCTCAGCAGCGCGATCGCCGGGATCGGCTGCATGGTGATGGTGAACGGCAGCAGCAGCGCCGTCGCCATCGTCGAGCTGAGGCCCGGCATCGCGCCCACCAGCACGCCGCCGACCGTGCCGATCAGGATCACGCCGATCAGGTACGGGTCGGTGAACAGGGCGGCGGTCGTCAGGAATACGTCCATCGGCGTTCCCTCGGGCCTACCAGAAGACGAGCGGGCTGGGCTCGAAATGCACGCCGAGCGCCACCGCGAACAGCCCGTAGATCGCGAGCGGGAACAGCACGGCATAGGGAACGATCAGGTAGAGCCGCCGCTCTCCCCACATCAGCGGCAGGACGAGACACAAGAGCACCATTGCCGGCACGATGCCCAGCGTCTCGAAGGCGATGACGAAGCCGACCATGATCGCCGCCGACGGCCAGACCATGAAGGCGAGGCGTTTCGGTTTGCGGTCGGGCAGGCGGAACGACTGCACGATGATGATCACCGCCAGCACCGCCATGACCCCGAGCACCAGCCGCGGGAACGTCGCCGGCTGGACGTTCTGCGCGATCACCGCCGGCGCTTCCTTGAACGTCAGCGTTACCAGATAGGCGGCGAGGCAGAACAGCAGCACCGCGGCGCCCGCGACGGCGTCACGGGGAATGCGGGCGGCGGATCCGCGGTCCGCCGCCCTGCCGCCCGTATCGGGCTCCTCGGGCATGGCCGCCCTCAGAGCAGGCCGAGATCCGTCAGCGCGCCGCGGCTGTCATCGTGGATGCGCCGGATCTCGGCGGTCCACTCCTCGTGGCCGATGACGCTGTCGGCCGGCATCCCGCCATTCATGAGGTAGCCCTGGTAGACGGAGTGCTTCATCGCCTTGACCAGGCCTTCCGAGAGGATCTTCACGCGATCCTCCGGCACGCCGGACAGGCACGCGAAGCCGCGCACCGTCGAGGCGACGTTGTCGATCCCGACCTCGCGCGCGGTCGGCGTGTCGCCGAGCGACGCGATGCGGTTGCGCGACAGCGAGCAGACCGCGCGCAGCTCGCCGGAATTGAACTGCGATTCGCCCTCGGCGTAGTTCAGCAGGGCGACGTCGACGTTGCCGCCGACCAGGTTCGTGACGATGTCGCCGCCGCCCTTGAACGGCACGATCGTGTATGGGATGCCCTTGGCGGCCCTGGTGAAGAGGTGGATCGCCACGTGGTCGGCGCCGCCGACGAAGGTGGTGCCCCACTTCAGGCCGCCGTTCGCCTTCTTCGATTCCGCGATCAGGTCGTCCGCCGTTCGGATCGGGCTGTTGGCATTGACGACGACGATCTGCGGATCGTCGGTCGCGCGCGCGAGGCCGACCATGTCGTCGATCGTCACCGGCACCTTCTTCTGCAGGATCTGGAAGACGTGCGACTGCGTGATGGTCATGATGGTATAGCCGTCGCGCGGCTGCGAGTTGGCGTATTGCAGCGCCGCCGAACCGCTGCCGCCGCGCTTGTTGACGACGACCATGTCCTGCCCGAAGACCCTGCGACCGCGCAGCATCATCATGCGCGTCGTGATGTCGGTGCCGCCGCCGGGGCCGGCGTGCGTGACCACGTTGATCGTCTTTTCCGGGAATTTCTCCTGCGCCAGCGCGCCGAAGCCGCCGAGCGCGAGGGACCCCACGCCGGCCGCCGTGCCGAGCAGGAACGGACGTCGCGGAATCGCTGTCTTGTCGTGTCGTGCCATGTCTTTCCTCCCAAAGTTGCCGGCCTCGCCGGCTCTCTTCGACCGGACGGGCGGCTTGATGATACCCGGTCCGCACAGGCGGGGCCGGGCGTTCGCAAATCACCGTGTCGCCGTGAACCTCCCCGCCTCGCCGTCGACGCCGGCAAAGCGTTCCGGACCGGGCTCCAGCGTGGCGATGAACCGGTCCCGGCCGTTGCGCAGGTGAACCGTCCCGGCCTCGCGGGCCGCAATCGCATCGCCCGTTTCGATGGCGGCGACGATGGCCTCGTGCTCGTGCATCGAGGCCTCCATGTTCTCGATGCGCGAGAGTCCGCGGCGGCGGAACAGGTGCATTTCCTTGACGATTCCGTCGTAGACCGCCTTTGCGCGGCGGTTGCCGCAGAAATCGACGACGGCCGCGTGGAATTCGATGTTGAGACGGTAATAGGCGTCCTTGTCGTCGGCGGCGATCGCGTTCGCCATGCGTTCGAGCTTTGCGCGCAGGACCGCGCACTGTTGCTCGCTCCGGCGCCGCGCCAGCGTCTCGCACATGAACCCGAACAGCGAGCCGCGCAGGTCGTAGAGGTCGATGGCCTCGTCGAGGCCGATCTCGCGCACGACGACGCCCTTGTTGGCCACGATCTCGACCAGCCCGGCCTGCTGCAGGCCCCGCATGGCTTCGCGGACCGGACCCCGGCTCACGCCCATGCGCTGGGCCAGCGCGCTCTCGGACAGGCGCTCGCCGGCCCCGAGCTCGCCGCTCAGGATCAGACGCTCGATCTCGCGCCTGACCAGCACGGTCAGCGATTGGACGCTGCTGGCATGGAACGGCTGCTGGCTTTCGGCCGACATGGTGTCGCGCGCAACTCCCCGGATCGCTCGCGTTGACGGGGACCTTCGACGATCCCGCTTGTCCGACAACTAGACAGGGGCGCCGATTGGCTGTCAAGTGCCGACTGTCGACAGTTGTCAAAGGCGCGGGGGGCTTTGTATAGTCGGAGCCGATTGCGGGAGCCCGGCTATGCAGGCGGCATGCTCCGCCGAGGTCGCAACAGCGGGGAAGGGGCATGGCTATAAAGCGCGCCAGCAAGGCGCTGAATCGTTTCACGGTTCTCGATCTGACGCGGGTCCGTTCGGGGCCGACGGCGGTGCGCCAGCTGGCCGACTGGGGCGCGAACGTCATCAAGATCGAGATGCCCGAGAAGGCCGACGCCGGGCAGCTCGGCGGCCCGCGCGGCGGACCCGATTTCCAGAACCTGCATCGCAACAAGCGCAGCGTCAGCCTGAACCTGAAGACGCCGCAGGGCATCGAGATCTTCCGCAAGCTGGCCGCCGCGGCGGACGTCGTCGTCGAGAATTTCCGGCCGGACGTTAAAGCGCGCCTCGGCATCGACTACGAAAGCCTCAAGGCGATCAACCCCGGCCTCGTCTATGCCAGCATCTCCGGCTTCGGACAGGACGGCCCCTACCGGGACCGCCCCGGCTTCGACCAGATCGCGCAGGGCATGGGAGGCCTGATGTCGATCACCGGCCTGCCGGGCCAGGGGCCGGTGCGCGTCGGCATACCGATCGCGGACCTTACGGCCGGCCTGTTCTGCGCTCAGGGGATCCTGATCGCGCTGCTCGAGCGCGAGGTCTCGGGCGAGGGCCAGTGGATCCAGACCTCGCTGCTGCAAGCGCAGGTCTTCATGCTCGATTTCCAGGCCGCGCGCTGGCTCGTCGATCACGAGGTGCCGAAGCAGGCCGGCAACAACCATCCGACCAGCATTCCGACCGGCGTGTTCGAGACGGCGGACGGCCATATCAATCTCGCCGTCGCCGGCCAGGTCATCTGGCGGCGGTTCTGCGACGCCCTCGGCAGGCCCGAGCTTGCCGACGAACCCGCCTATGCGACACCGCCCGAGCGCTCGAAGAACCGCGATGCGTTGAACGCGCTGATCAACGAGACGACCCGCACGCGCTCCGCCGCCCACTGGATCGATCTGTTCAACGAGGCCGGCGTGCCGTGCGGCGAGATCAACGACATCGATAAGGTGTTCGAGAACCCGCAGGTGCGG
Organism: Alphaproteobacteria bacterium; assembly: GCA_041584475.1. GTDB lineage: Bacteria > Pseudomonadota > Alphaproteobacteria > UBA8366 > JADFVY01 > JBFHDX01. Next base: position 11,800 of record JBFHDX010000006.1, on the reverse strand, counting down.
CATCTGCGCCTTGCGCAGCCGGTCGACTCGATCGAGCGCGGACCGATCGAGCTCGTCGGCCAGCCGATCCACATGAGCCGGACGCCGAGCCGCATCGCCGCGTCACCGCCGACCTGCGGCCAGCATACCGAGGAGGTGCTGGCGGAACTCGGATACGGGGCGGACGACATCGCCGCCCTGCGCGAGGCGGGCGTCGTCTGATCGCGCCGCGGGGCAGGTGCCGCCGCGCCGTCAGGCCAACCAGCAACAAGGGGAGCATTCACGATGGAGTCCGACAAGATCATCAGTCGCGTCGAGGCGGGCATCGGCCACATCGTCTTCAACAATCCGGAGAAGCGGAACGCCGTCTCGCTGGAGATGTGGCGTACGGTGGACCGCGTGCTCGACGTCTACGGCGCCGATCCCGCCGTCCGCGTGGTGGTGATTTCCGGCGCCGGCGGCAAGGCATTCGTCTCGGGCGCCGACGTCTCCAAGTTCGACAGCGAGCGCGCGACCCAGCAGGCGATCGCGGAATATGCCGACGTCACGGCGGCCCTCTACGAGCGGCTGCAGGCCTTTCCCAAGCCGACGATCGCAAAGATTCGGGGCTACTGCGTCGGCGGCGGCGTTGCCGTCGCGGTCTGCTGCGACCTGCGCATCTGCGGCGAGAGCTCGCAGTTCGCGGTGCCGGCGGCGAAGCTGGGGCTCGGCTATTCGGTGCCGAACGTGCGGCGGCTGAACGACCTCGTCGGCCCGTCCTATACCAAGGAGATCTTCTTCACCGCCCGGCTGTTCAACGCCGAGGAGGCGGGCGAGATGGGGCTCGTGAACCGCGTCGTTCCCGACGCCGGGCTCGACGACTACGTCGCCGACTACGCGAAGCGGATCACCGCGAACGCGCCCTTGACGATCGCCGCCCTCAAGACCACCGTGGGCGAGCTTGCGAAGGACGAGGCCGCGCGCGACATCGGCCGCTGCGACGAGATGGTCCGGGCCTGCTTCGCCAGCCAGGACTACGTCGAGGGCCGGCGCGCCTTCATGGAAAAGCGCAAGCCGGAATTCACCGGCGCCTGAAGACCGGCGACCGGCCGACGAAGAAAGGGAGCGGGGGAGGCGATGCGATACGCGCTGGGGGACGTCGAGGTCCGGACCGAGGGCGACGCCTACTGGATCGCGCCGAGCGCCGTCGTCATCGGCGACGTGCGGCTCGGGCGCAACGCCTCGATCTGGTGGAACTGCGTCGTGCGCGGCGATACGGAGACCATCACCATCGGCGAGAACGTCAACGTCCAGGACGGCTCGGTGCTGCATGCGGACCCCGGCTACCCGCTGACGCTGGAAAAGAACGTCTCGGTCGGCCACATGGTGATGCTGCACGGCTGCACGATCGGCGAGGGCTCGCTCATCGGCATCGGCAGCATCATCCTGAACGGCACGAGGATCGGCAGGAACTGCCTGATCGGCGCCAACACGCTGATCGCCGAGAACAAGGAGATCCCCGATGGCTCGATGGTGCTCGGCTCGCCCGGCAAGGTGATCCGGCAGCTCGGCGAGGAGCAGCAGGCGGACTTGCGACGCATTGCCGATCACTACGTCAAGAACCACCAGCGCTACAAGCGCGAGCTCAGGGCGATGGATTGACGGCGCGTCGGGCCTCGCTCCGCGCCACCGGCCGGCACCGATCCGGCCGCGCACCGCACGGACGACCGCAATGAGATGGCTCACGCCGCACGACGCCAAGCCGCTGCTGACCGACGGCGGCGAGATCGCCTTCCTCGACGTCCGCGAATCCGGCCAGTACGCGGCCGGCCATCCGTTCTTCGCCGTGCCGCTGCCGTACAGCCGGCTCGAGATCGAGGCGCCGGCGCTGCTGCCGCGGCGCTCGGTGTGCATCGTCCTCATCGACGACGGCGACGGGGTCGCGGAGAAGGCCGGGCGGCGGCTGGCGTCCCTCGGTTTCACCGACCTCGCCGCGGTCGAGGGCGGCGCGCCGGGCTGGGCGCGCGCCGGCTACACGCTCTACGAGGGCGTCAACGTGCCGAGCAAGACCTTCGGGGAGCTGGTCGAGCACGCCTGCGGCATGCCCAGCATTTCGGCACGCGAACTCAAGGCCCGCCGCGATGCCGGCGAGACGCTGGTCCTGCTCGACGGGCGGCCGCTCGACGAGCATCGCCGGATGACGATCCCGGGCAGCACCTGCTGCCCCAATGCCGAGCTCGGCCACCGCCTGCCGCTGCTGGTACCTGACGAGGCGACGCCGGTCGTCGTCAGCTGCGCCGGGCGGACGCGCAGCATCATCGGCGCCCAGTCGCTGCGCGAGCTCGGCATAAGCAACCCGGTGCTGGCGCTCGAGAACGGTACCCAGGGCTGGCAGCTCGCCGGGCTCGCGCTCGAACACGGCGCCGACCGCGGCTACCCCGACCGGCTCGGCGACGACGTGCTGGCGCGATCGCGCGAGCGCGCGGCCGCGTTTCGCAGGCGCAGGTCGATCCCCCTCGTCGACGCGGCCACGCTCGAGGCCTGGCGCGGCGACGGGACGCGGACGCTCTACCTGTTCGACGTCCGCACGCCCGAGGAATACCGCCGCAATCGCTATCCAGGCGCGGTGCACGCGCCGGGCGGGCAGCTCGTGCAGGCGACCGACCGCTGGGTCGCGGTGCGCGGCGCGCGCATCGTGCTGAGCGACGATACCGGGCTGCGCGCGGCGGTCACCGCGTACTGGCTGCGCTGCATGGGGCACGACGCTCGCGTGCTCGATCACGACGCGACGCGGCCGGTCGCCGAGCAGTCGATCGAGGAGATCGGGCTCGTCGACGATCTGCTGCCGCGGATCGGGGCCGGCGAGCTGCGGTCGCTGCTGGAGGCCGGCGCGGTCACCCTGCTCGACGTCGGCAGCAGCGCCGAGTTCCGTCGCGGCCACGCCGCCGGCGCGCGCTGGGCGATCCGCCCGCGCCTAGAGCGGCTCGGGCTCGCCCCGGGATCGCGCATCGTGGTGGCGGCGCGCGACTGGCCGCTCGCCGAGCTCGCCGCGATCGACCTCGCCGAGGCGGGGCTCGGCCCGATCCAGGCGCTCGCCGGCGGGCCGGACGACTGGCGCGCGGCGGGGCTCGACATCGTCGCCACGCCGGACGATCCGCCGGACGCGGACCGCATCGATTTCGTGCATTTTGTGCACGATCGCCACGCCGGCAATCTCGAGGCCTGCCGCGCCTATCTCGCCTGGGAAACCAACCTCGTCAACCAGCTCGACGAGCAGGAGCGGGGGGTGTTCCGTCCGGCCGGCTGACGGCCTACTCCACCGCCCGCGGGTCGAGCGCGTCCTGCAGCCCGTCGCCGAGGAAGTTGAAGGCGATGACCGTGGTGAAGATGGCGAGCCCCGGCCAGACGGCGAGCGCCGGCGCCGACCAGATCACTTCCTGGGCGTTGGTCAGCATGTTGCCCCAGCTCGGCGTCGGCGGCTGGATGCCGAAGCTGAGGAAGCTGAGCACCGATTCGAACAGGATGATGTTGCCCATCGACAGCGTCGTCGCGACGATGATCGGGGAGACCGCGTTGGGCAGGATGTGCACCCACATGATCCGCCAGGCGCCGCTGCCCTGGGCGATCGCCGCGAGCACGAACTCGCGGGCGCGGATGCGCAGCGCCTCGGCGCGCACCAGCCGGGCGACCGTCGTCCAGCCGAACAGCGCGATGATGAAGATGATCCGGTACAGGCTGATGTCCTCGGATTGCGCCAGCTCGGCCGGCAGGCCCAGCTTCTCGAGGTCGACGGCGGCGAGCACGATCAAGAGCGGCAGCAGCGGCAGCGCGATCACGCCGTCGGTGAAGCGCATCAGGAATGCGTCCAGCCGGCCGCCGAAATAGCCCGCCAGCAGGCCGATCGCGGTGCCGATGGCGGCGGCGAACACGGCGGCCGCCAGCCCGACCGAGAGCGAAACGCGGCCGCCGTAGAGCAGCCGCACCAGCACGTCGCGGCCGAGCTCGTCGGTGCCCAGCGGGTGCTGACCCGACGGTGGCGCGAACCGGTTGAAGAGGTTGGCGGACTCGCCGTCGACGCCGAGCGCGCTCTCGACGATCGGGGCGGCCAGCGCCGCCATCGCCAGCAGCACGAGGAAAGCGAGACTGACCAGCGCCAGCCGGTGCTGCAGGAACCGGCGCGCCATGCGCGCCGCCATGCTGCGCGGGACGCGGCGGTTCAGCGGGCCGCTCGCGGCAGCGCTCATCGTCCCGCCTCCAGGCTGCGGAAGCTGACGCGCGGGTCGAGCCAGACATAGGCGATATCCGCCAGCAGGTTGCCGAGCAGCGTCATCGCCGTGGCCAGCATCAGCGCCACCAGCGCCAGGTTGAAATCGCTGGCGAGGATCGCGTCGTAGATCGTGCGGCCGACGCCCTGCCAGGCGAACATGATCTCGGTGATCAGCGCGCCCGAGAACAGCGCGCCGAAGCTGAGCCCGAGGATCGTGACCAGCGGCGTCAGCGCGCTGCGCAGCGCGTGGCGGCGCACGACGCCGGCCTCGCTCAGCCCCTTGGCGCGCGCCGTGCGGATGAAGTCCTCGCGCATCGTCTGCATGGTGCTGGCGCGCATGAAGCGCGTGAAGCTGCCGACGCTGACGATCGTCAGCGTCGCCACCGGCAGAACCATGTAGACGAGTGCGGTGCCCGCGCCGGCGCCGCCGTCCACCGGCCCCATGCCGCCCGCCGGCAGCCAGCCGAGGATCACCGAGAAAAGCATGATCAGGAGGATGGCGAGCCAGAAAGGCGGTACCGAGATGCCGGCGAAACAGCCGAGATTGATGACGTAGTCGGCGGCGGTATAGGGGCGGACGGCGGCGTAGATGCCGAACGGCACGGCGATTGCCAGCGTGAATGCGAGGCTGACCCCGAGCAGCAGAAGGCTGTTGCCGAGCCGCGGCCAGAGGATGTCCAGGACCGGCCGCATGTGGACCCGCGAATTCCCGAAATCGCCCTGCAGGGCGGCGACGAGCCAGTTCCCGTAACGCTCGAGAATTGGCCGGTCGAGCCCGTAAAGCGCCTTCAGCCGTGCCGCGTCCGCCGGCGTCAGGTTGGGATCGCTGGCGATCATCACGTCGATCGGATCGCCCGGCATCAGGCCGATCAGCCCGTACACCGCGACCGAGACGAGCAGCAGGACGATCAGGCTCTCGGTCAGCCGGACGGCGGCGAAGCGCAGCACTACCCGGCGCCGGGGATGGCCCACCCCCGTCCCGACGCCGTTTGCGGCAACGCCGACGGATCAGGGACCGCCGGCGCGACGGCGCACACCCGCGTCGTGCGGGGGAGGATAGGGGTCAGGATCTCGCGGGCGTGCGGTGTCGCAGGCTGGCGCATCGTGCCCGTCACTCCGCCGTCCAGGTCTCGACCCAGAGCGTCGAGGGATACTGGTGGCCGGTCGGCACGATCCCCTTCAGCCACTTGGGCATGATATAGGGATTGGCCCGGAAATAGAGCGGGATCACCGGCAGCGCCTCGGCGTACAGCGCCTGCATGCGGTTCCACAGCGCGCGGTTCGGCGCCTCGTCGCAGACCGTCTCGAGGTCGTCCAGCACGCGGTCCATGTCCGGGTTGCGGAAGCCGGTGTAGTTCTGCCCCGACCAGCCGTTCGCGGCCGTCGGAATCTGCGTCGAGTGCAGCGTCGAGCGGGGGATGTTCTCCGGCGACGAAATCCAGGCGAACATCGCCATGGCGGAGAATTCCCGCTGGCTGACCGTCTTGCCGAAGAACACGCGGGCCGGCTCGTTGCGGATGCGCACGTCGATGCCGACTTGCCGCCACTGGCTCTGCAGCGCCTGCTGCACCAGCTCGCGGGTCTTGTTGCCCGCCGTGGTCATGATCTCGAGGCGCAGCGGCTCGCCCGCCGCGTTGCGGCGGATGCCACCGGCGCCGGGCTTCCAGCCCGCCGCGTCGAGCAGCGCCGCCGCCTGCCTGGGGTCGTAGGCGTATCTCGGCACGTCCGCATAGTAGACGCGGTCGAGCGGGTTGGTCTGGCTGTGCGCCACCGGCTGCTTGCCCGCGAACAGCTGCTGGCTGATCGCGTTGCGGTCGATCGCCAGGATCAGCGCCTGCCGCACGCGCCGGTCGGCGAGGACGGGATTGTCGAGGTTGAGGTCGATATGCTCGTAGACCAGCCCCTGCTCGTAGACGATGTTGTATCTTCCGCCGTGGCGCTGCTCGAAGGCGAGCGCCTGATCGAGCGTCAGCCCCGACTCGCCGGCGATGTAGTCGATGTCGCCCGACAGCAGGTTCGCGGTCAGCGCCGCGGTATTCTCCACCGCCTTGACGACGATCCGCCTGAAATGCGGCTTCGCCCCCCACCAGGTCGGGTTGGGCTCGAGCACGATGTGCGAGCCGGACGACACCTCGGTCACCCGGTACGGCCCGAACCAGAGGCCCGGGTTGGTGGTGTCGGTCTCGTAGGCGCTGCGGTTCTTGTATTCCGCGGGATCGCTGAAATTCGGCCGCTCGATGTGCGCCGGAAGCACGTTGAAATCGCCGATCCCCTGGTAATCGCAGGTGCGCTTGTTGATGTGCAGCGTGAAGGTCTTGTCGTCGATGGCGTCGACCGCGGTGATGCGCTCGTAGAGCTCGGCCCCGGCGATGCCGGTCGTGGGGTCGCGGCCGACCTCCCAGGTGAATACGACGTCCCGCGTCGTGATCGGCGTCCCGTCGCCCCACACCGCGTCGGGACGGATCGTGTAGGTGACCGCGATGCCGTCCTTGCCGTCCGCGGTTTTCTCCGGCACGGCCGTGCCCTTGGCGATGTCGGGCAGTTCGGTGCACAGCATGCAGATCAGCTTCCAGTCCGGGTCGTAGGCGGTGAACGGCCGCCGGCCCATGGCCAGCACGTAGGTCTTGGCCATCATCGAGTCGATGTTCGGGTTGAAGTTGCCGGGGAACTGGCTGATGCCGATGACGAGATGGTCGCGCGTGGCCAGCACCGCGCCGCTCGGAACGCCGGTGAGGAGCAGCAGCGCGAGGGCGGCGAGTCGCATGCGCATGGGGCGGGGTCTCCGACGTGACCGGGGCTCGACGCGTGATCCTACCATGCCCGGGTGCGGGCGCCAGCGTATCGGCAGCGCTCTGCCGGCCCGCGTCTCACGCCGCAGGGGCCCAGCCCTCGGGGTCTTCGAGGAAGGCGCGCACCACCTTCATGCCCTGCGCGCCAAGCGCCCCGTCCTCTTCCGCCACGGCGATCACGTCCCACCACGTCGCCAGCGAGTGCAGGCTCACCCCGGCCTTGCGCAGTTTCTCGATGCCGGCTGGAAAGATGTCGTAGTGGAAGATCACGAAGGTGTGCGCACATTCCGCGCCGGTCTCGCGCAGCGCCTCGACGAAGCTGAGCTTGCTGCCGCCGTCGGTCGCCAGGTCCTCGATCAGGACCGCGCGCTGTCCCTCCTGCAGGTCGCCCTCGATGCGGGCGTTGCGGCCGAACCCCTTCGGATTCTTGCGCACGTAGCACATCGGCAGCATCAGCCGGTCGGCGATCCACGCGGCGAAGGGAATGCCTGCGGTCTCGCCGCCGGCGACGACATCGAGCGACTCGAAGCCGATCCGCTCCTCCAGCAGCGCCGCCGTCATGTCCATCAGCCGTCGGCGTGCGCGCGGGAAGGCGATCAGCCGCCGGCAATCGACGTAGACCGGGCTCTTTCGCCCGCTCGTGAGGGTGAACGGCTCGTCCGGCCGCATCAGCACCGATTGCGTTTCGAGAAGTATCCGCGCCGTTGTGCGGGCAGTGTCCGTCGGCATCACGCGATCCCCGATGGCCGTTGGGCCGGCTCGGCATCCTGTCTAGTCGATCGCGCGCGGCCCTACAAGGGCCGGGGGAACGGCTTGTCGGTAGTCAGTTGATCTGGCGGCGCGGCACGTAGTGGTCGCCGCGGAAATCGGTGAAGAAGAGCGGCAGCGACGGATGGGTGATCGGCATGCCCGTATCGTCGGCCTCGATGCTCGCCTCCGAGACATAGGTCACGTGGTCGCGGCCGTCGGCCAGCACGTGGTACCAGGGACGATCGAGCGGCTCGTCCTCGCCGACCGCGACGGCCGCCGTGCCCGCATCGCCGAAGAACATCGGATCGACGTCGATGATGACGCCGCGATAGTCCAACTCCGCATTGTGGACGACCTGTCCGAGCGAAAATTTGGCGTTGATCTGTCGGTCCATGTCGATTCCCGTTTTTCAAAGGCCCTGCCTGTTTGCCATCGAGAAGCAAACGACGTGCCAGACGACGCGGCCTCGTGCCGCGGGGAGGGCAGATTCGCGCCGTTGCGGGGTTTCGAATTGCGACAATGCATCTATTATTGTTCGTGTTCGCATATTGCAGGCCGCGGGCCGGGGGAGGGGACCCTCATGTCGAGCGTCGTTTCATGGCGCACGCCGTTGATCGTGCTGCTCGCCGGCACCGTCGTGCTGATCCTGTCGTTCGGCATCCGCACCGGGTTCGGGCTGTTCCTCGACCCGATCAGCCAGGCGCTCGGATGGGGACGCGAATCCTTCGCTTTCGCCATGGCGGTTCAGAACCTCGTCTGGGGCGCGGCGCAGCCGTTCGCCGGCGCGCTGGCGGACCGCTGGGGGTCGGGTCGCGTGATCGCGTGCTGCGGCGCGCTATACGTGATCGGGCTCGCGGTCATGGCCGGCGCGGCAACGCCGCTCGGCATGACGATCGGCGCCGGCATCCTCATCGGCGGCGCCCTCAGCGGCACCGGCTTTCCCGTCGTGCTGGCGGTCATCGCGCGCTCGGTGCCGGCGAAAAAGCGCAGCATGTATCTCGGTCTCGGCGCCGCCGGCGGGTCGTCGGGACAGTTGATCATGGTGCCGGTGGCGCAGGGGCTGCTGTCGACGATGGACTGGACGCTGGCACTCGTCTGGCTCGCGGTGATGGCGGCGGCGATGGTGCCGCTGGCGGCGGCGCTCACGTCTCCGGCCGAGGAAACGGGCGGTACGGCGGCCAGATCGCAGAGCCTGGCCGAAGCGGTCCGGGAGGCCGGCGGCCATCGCGGCTACCTGCTGCTGACCGCTGGTTTCTTCGTCTGCGGCTTCCACGTCGCGTTCATCGCCACGCACCTGCCGGCGTTCATCACCGATGCCGGTCTCGCGCCCGCGCTCGGGGCGACGGCGCTGGCGCTGATCGGTGCCGCCAACGTCATGGGATCCTATCTTTCCGGCGTTCTCGGCGGCCGCTTCAGCAAGCGCTATCTGCTGAGCGCGATCTATTTCGCCCGCGCCGCCGTGTTCCTGGCCTTTCTGCTGCTGCCGATCACCGGTGTCACGGTCGTGCTGTTCTCGCTGGCGATCGGCCTCCTGTGGCTGTCGACCGTGCCGCTGACCAGCGGGCTGGTGGCGCAGATATTCGGACCGCGCTACATGGCGACGCTGTTCGGCATCGTCTTCTTCAGTCACCAGGTCGGCAGCTTCCTCGGCGCCTGGCTCGGCGGCGTCCTCTACGACGCGACCGGGAGCTACGACATCGTATGGTGGGCGAGCGTCGCGCTCGGCGTGTTCTCCGGGCTCGTCCACTGGCCGATCGACGAGCGTCCCGTCGCCCGCCTCGCCGCGGCGGCACCGTGAGGCGGCCGGCGATGGCGGGCTATTCGGGGACGCCGCTGGTCGCCAAGCTCGGCATCAAGCCGGGTCATCGTCTCGTGCTGCGCGACGCGCCGGCGGATTTCCTCGCGACGCTCGGCCCGCTGCCCGCGCAGGTTTCGGTCACACCGACGCCCGACGACGACGCCCGTGCCGACGTTGTTCTGGTCTTCGCCACCGAGGCGGCGGCGCTGGCGCGCGCATTCGGCGAACTGAAGCCGGTCCTGGAGAGCAATGGCGCGCTGTGGGCCGCGTGGCCGAAGAAGGCGGCAAAGGTGCCGACCGATCTGGTCGAGGACGCGGTGCGGCGAATCGGCCTCGACGCCGGGCTCGTTGATGTGAAAGTGTGCGCCATCGACGAGGTCTGGTCGGGTCTCAAATTCGTCTATCGCGTTGCGGATCGCGACGGGCGCCGTTGAGTCGGTGCCGCAGATGGCGGCGGCGACGCAGTTCGGGCAGGGGGCATGGGCGGCAGCAGCGACAGGACGCGCCGGGGGGCGGGCTATGCGGGCACGAGTCGGGACGCCGGCCGGTTCAGCGTCGTCGTCGTCCACCGCAACGGAGCGGAGACGCTGCTCCGAACCCTGACGGCCCTGTTCGATGCCGTCGAACCGGCCCGCGATGTCGTGTACCTGGTCGACAACGGCAGCAGCGACGACTCGCTGCTACGTGCGCGCGACGCGTACCCCGCGCTCGAGGTCATCGAGAATGGCTGCAATCGCGGTTACGCCGGTGCGATCAATCAGGCCGTGCCGCGCTCGCGGTCCGAATTCGTGCTGGTGCTGAACAACGACGCGATCGTGCCGCCATCGCTGCCGGACCGCTTCGAGGCGCTGTTCCGCGCCTGGCCGCGGGCGGCGGTGATCGGCCCGCTGCTGATCGACCGGGACGGCGCAGCGCAGCGCTGCTTCGGTGTCGAGCCGACGGCGGCCGGGGAGGTCGGCCTGCGCCGCGCCGAGCGGCGCCGGCCGAAGCTGCCGGATGACGAGGTCGCCCCCGTCGACTGGATCAGCGGTGCCTGCATGGCGGTGCGGCGGGCCGCGATCGAGCGCGCCGGCAGCATCGATGACGGTTTCTTCTTCTATTTCGAGGACGTCGAATGGTGCATCCGCCTGCGCCGCGCCGGCTGGCAGGCCTTGCTCGATCAGCGGACCCGCGTCGTCCACGAGATGGGCACCAGTACGCGGCCCGTGCGCCGCGGCGCGCAGATCGAGGCGCTGCGCTCGCGCCTGCGCTTCTACCGCACGGTCTTCCCGCCGGCGGTCGCGGCGATGCTGAGCGTATGGCGGCTGGCACGGCTGGCGGTGAATACGCTGTCGCACGTCGTGCTCGCCGCGCTGACGCTGGGCCTGCTGACGGCACCGCGGGCCAAGGCGCTCGACTACGGATACCAGCTGGCCTGGGTGGTCTTCGGCATGCCGCGACGCTGGGGGCTGCCCGACAAGTGTCCGCGACGGGAGCGGGCCGGCGCCGACTCCACGTAAGTGGATGACGTACTAGCCATATCGCAGGTTGGCAGCCCTAGGCGACCAAGCGCACGATGCCGATCCCGAAGCCGACCTGGTCGCGATCCTGGATGAATTCCTCGACCGCGGGCACTTCCTGCTTCAGCCGTTTCCAGAAGTGCTGTACCTCGTTGCCGGGCTCGTCCTGCCGCTCGGCGATGTCGTGGAATGCGATGATACCGCCTTCGCGAACCAGATGACGGTAATTGCGGTAGTCGGCCTCGACTCCCTGCTCGCGGTGATCGCCGTCGATGAATAGGAAATCGACCCGCTCGCCGCCGAGCTCGCGCTCGACGCGTTGGCGGAACTCGGGGGCGTGCGAATCGCCGGTCAGCAGGGTCACGCGGCAGCCGGACCCCGGTGGCGGAAACGCACGTATGAGCTCCCCGCGCGGCCCGGCCGGGGCAATGTCGCAGCTGATCACGCGGTCGCTCGCGAGTTGCGACCAGATCAGCGCCGTACCCCCCTCATAGGTGCCGATTTCCAGGATGATCCGCGGTTTCAGGGCTGCGACCTCGCGGGCCAGCGCTTCGATCTCCGACGGGATCTGCGTCGTCTTGACGCGAAACTTGCCCCTGGTGCCGAAATTCATCGCCCAGCGGACGAGTTCGTCGATCGGAGGTTCGGCCGCGTGAAATTCGCCCAGCCGGCGCATCGCCTGGCGTCGGTTGAACGGTATGCGCAACCAGCGTCCGATTTCGCGGATGGTGCGGGTCAT
>JBFHDX010000005.1:0-69025 GCA_041584475.1 Alphaproteobacteria bacterium | reverse complement strand
TCAGCTTTGGCGAGCGCACGCACCCCGGCAGTCCGACAAGAGGGATATTCCCCTTGCGACCCAGCAGCATCAGGTTGCCCGGATCCACGGGCATGCCGAAATGCTCGACGCTGCCGCCGGCGGCCTCGATGGCGGATGGAACGACGTCGCGCCGGTCGGTGATCGCGGAGGCTCCCGATATCAGCACCATCGTACAGCCGGCATCGAGCCAGCGCCCGATAGCCGTCGCCACGTCCCCGGTACGGTGCTGACAGCGGCTCTCGCCGGCCAGCGCACCGCCCACCGACTCGACGCGGTGACGCAGGACCTCGACGGTCTTGTCGAGCACCTTGGCGCGTGTCCCGGGCAGGGTCGTCTGGATCAGACCGACCCGGTGCGGTCTGAAGCTCGCCACCCGGAACAGCCCGCCGCCGGACGATGCGGCATCGATACAGGCCTTGACGAGTTCGGCGCGCACGGCAAAGGGAATGATCTTGACGGTCGCCACCATCTGGCGCGGCTCGACCACGGCGAAGGGCGGCAACGCGGCTATGGTGATCGCCTCGTCGAGCCGATTGATGCGGTCGAGCAGGTCGCGATCGTAGACGACGAGCCCGTGCGCCGCCGCATGCAGGTTGACGCGCCCGGTGAAAGCGCCGGTCGCCGCAACACCGTCTCCGGTCGTCGCATCGCCGATCCGTTGTGCCGCCGTGTCCTCGCCCACATCGCCGGGCTCGAGGATCGCCGCGACCACCGTCTCGATGCCCGCCTTGCGCAGGACAGCGATGTCGTCCGGGGAGAGTACGCGGCCCTTCTTGAAACGCTGGCCGTTGATGGCGATGCCGTGCGCGAGGATCGCGCCCGTCGCGTCCGCCAGCCCGAATTCGCCGAACTTCATGCTGCCGCCTCTGCGACGGGCCGGTGCAGGACGCTGGTCATCTCGCCGAGGATGGCGACCGCGATCTCCGCCGGTGATACGGCGCCGATATCGAGCCCCACCGGTGCATGGATGCGTGCCAGCGCGGCATCGTCGAGACCGGCCGCGCGCAGCCGCTCAAGGCGTTTCGCGTGGGTCCTGCGGCTGCCCAGCGCACCGACGTAGAACGGCTGTCGGTGCAGCGCCACCTGGAGCGCCGGATCGTCGAGCTTGGGATCATGGGTCAGGGTCACGACGGCCGTTCGGTGATCGATGTCGAGCGCTTCCAGCGCATCGTCTGGCCAGTCCGTACTGAGGGCGACGCCGGGGAACCGCTCGTCGGTCGCGAAGGCGCCGCGCGGGTCGACGACCGTCACCGCGTATCCCGCCAGCACCGCCATCGGTACGAGAGCCTGTGCGATGTGTACGGCGCCGACGATGATCAGCCGGCGCGGCGGGTTGAAGACATGGACGAAGTAGCGCCCGCCATCGGCCTCGAGCGTGCCGCCGCGGTCCGCCGCCTGCGCCTCGCGCACGAACCGTTCGAGCTGGTCGCTCATCTCGATGTCGCCCGCCGGTGCGCCTTTCGCGATCAGCGCCTGGGCGCCGCTCTGGAGGTCGGTCACGAGGACGGCCGGTCGCTTCTCCGCGCGGGCGTCGAGCAACGCCTTGAGAACGGGTGCCTTCATTCCAGTTTCTCGACGAAGACCTCGACCCGGCCACCACAGGCAAGGCCGACCTCCCAGGCCCGTTCGTTGCTGACGCTGAATTCGAGGAGGCGTGGCTTGCCGTCCGCCATCGCTGCCATCGCCTCGCCGACCACGGCAGCCTCGATGCAGCCGCCGGAGACGGAGCCGGTCATCTTGCCCTGCTCGTCGACCGCGAGCTGGCTGCCCGCGGGTCGTGGCGACGAACCCCAAGTCTGGACGACGGTGGCGAGCGCCACGCGTCGCCCGGCCCCGCGCCATGCGGCAGCCTGCTCGAGCACGTCGTCGGCATCGTCGAGCCGTGGTCCGGTATCGCTCTGCCTGTCGCTCATGCCGCCATCTCCCGCCAGCGGTCCATGCCGTCTATACGTCGTTGGCCCGGCCGGCTCAGGACCTCGGTCAGCGCCGCGAGGCTATTGAGATTGTGTACCGGTCGGAATTCGTCCACATGCGGCATGATCGCCCGCACGCCGAGCGACCGTGGCTCGAAGCCGTCGTAGCGCAGCAGCGGGTTGAGCCAGATCAGACGGCGGCACGACTTGTGCAGCCGTTCGGCCTCCCGCGCGAGCCCCTCGGCCGCGTCGCGGTCCAACCCGTCGGAGATCAGCAGTACGACCGCTCCCTGACCGAGCACGCGACGCGACCAGTCGTGGTTGAAGGCGTGCAGGCACTGCCCAATGCGGGTACCGCCGGCCCAGTCCTGCACGGCTTTCGAGACCTTCTCGAGCGCCACGTCCACGTCCTTGTAGCGCAAATAGCGCGTGATGTTGGTCAGGCGCGTCCCGAACAGGAACGTATGCACGCGATCGCGATCGTTGGTGATTGCGTGCATGAAATGCAGGAACATGCGCGCGTATCGGTCCATCGATCCGGAGATGTCGCACAGGATGACGAGCGGCGGATGCCGACGGCGCCGGGTGCGCCGGCGCAGCGGGATGACATCGCCGCCCGAGCGCAGCGCCGCGCGCAAGGTTGCGCGCAGGTCGGCACGGGCGCCGGCGCGGTCGGGGCGGAATCGCCGGGTCCGCACGTCCATGATCGGCAGGCGCATGCGCTGGATCTGCTCGCGGGCCTCGCGGACCTCGGCCGCAGACATCTTCTCGAAATCCTTGCCCTGAAGGACTTCATGCCGGCTCCACGTCAGGGCCGCATCGAACTCCATCTCCTCCGCCTCACCGTCATCGCCGAGGTCGTCCGGCGACGCCTGTCCGGACGGCGCCATTGCCTCGGCGACTCGTCGCGACAACCCGTCGTCGGCTGCGCGGTCGACGCGCAGCGTCGGCAGGATCATCGACATCATCCGCTCGAGCAGCTTCGGATTGCGCCAGAACACGTGGAACGCCTGGTCGAACAGCTCGCGCTGGTCGCGCCGGTTGACGAACACGGAGTGCAGCGTCCAGTAGAAATCCTCGCGGCTCATCAGCCCGACCACCTGCACCGCGCGCAGCGCATCCAGCACCTTTCCGGGCCCGATCGGCAGGCCTGCGGCGCGCAACGTACGCGCAAATTGCATGATGTTGGCCGACAGCAGGCTTCTGCCGAAGGTCGCGGTCACTGCGACGCCCCCGCGGCGGCGAGTTCCGACTTGACCTGCGTCAGAATTCGGTTCGCCTCGCTGCCCTGAATGCGCGAGATGTCATCCTGGTATTTGAGCAGGATCCCGAGCGTGTCGTCGATGGCATCGGGATCGAGGCTGGTGCGGTCGAGCTGGATCAGCGCTTCCGCCCAGTCGATCGTCTCGGCCACGCCGGGCAGCTTGAACAGGTCCATTTCCCTCAGCCTTTGTACGACCCCGACGATTTCGGCGGAGAGCTCCTCCTGGATTCCCGGGACTTTGACGCGCAGGATCTCGAGTTCGCGCGCGGCGTCGGGGTAGTCCACCCAATAATAGAAGCAGCGGCGCTTCAAGGCGTCGTGGATTTCCCGCGTGCGGTTCGACGTGATTACGACGAGCGGCGGCTGCTTCGCCCGGATCGTACCGATTTCCGGCACCGTAATCTGAAAATCGGAGAGCACCTCGAGGAGGTACGCCTCGAACGGCTCGTCGGTGCGATCGAGCTCGTCGATCAGCAATACCGGCGGGCCGGCGACGTCCGGCTCGAGCGCCTGGAGCAGCGGGCGCTTGATGAGAAAACGTTCCGAGAAGATATCCTCGGTCAGCGTTCCCCGGTCACGGTCACCCGCCGCCTCGGCGAGCCGGATCTCGATCATCTGCCGCGGGTAGTCCCATTCGTAGACCGCCGAGGCGACGTCAAGCCCCTCGTAGCATTGCAGTCGCAGCAGCCTGCGACCGAGCGTGCGGGCAAGCACCTTCGCGATTTCGGTCTTGCCGACACCGGCCTCGCCCTCGAGGAAGAGCGGCCGCGTGAGGCTGAGCGACAGATAAAGCGCGGTCGCCAGGCTGCGGTCGGCGACATAATCGCCCGCGCGCAGCAGCGCCAGTGTGTCGTCGACCGACTCGGGCGTGGAATGCGTCATGAATCGCACCGTATCCCGGAATTCCGGGGTCTGCTGTAACTGCTTCCATACATAGGTGATCCGCTACCTGCCCGAAACCACGAATTCGTAGTATACTTCATCCACGACCGGCCGGATGCGAATGTATACCGGCACTTGGTCTCGCGACATGGAGGCACCGAGCGACCGGCGGCGTCAAGCGGACACCGTCGGTGACTTGCGCACGCGCAGCATGGAGTAGCCGACATGATCGAGTGGAAGTCCGACCTCGAGATCGGCATACCGTCGGCCGATTACGAGCACCGAAAGCTCGTTGATCTCTTCAACGAGCTTTATTCCAGGTCTTGGGAGAGCGAAACGCCCGATGCCGCCGCCGCAGCGCTCGGGCGCATCCTGTCGCATTTCACCTCGCACTTCGCCGTCGAGGAGGACGCGATGCGCGCCGCCCGCTTCGATGACATCGACCGCCACGTCGAACAGCATGAGCGATTGCTACGGCGCGTCGATCTCGAGCTGTTGGCGGTGAAACGGGGCGGGCATCAACCCTCGGCGTTCGTGGGCGACATCGAGCTATGGCTCATCGAACATTTCCGAGAGTGGGACGTTCGGCTCTACGTGTTTCTCGATCGTGCCGGCTGATGCACGATCGGACGGGCCTGCACGTCGCTGCCCTTAACCTCTCCTTAGGTCGCGAAAGCTAAATTTCGCTGGAATTCAGGCAGTCGACCGCATTCCGGGGTTGCCCAGCAAATGCCATCAGTCTGCCTGGATTGGAGCGGATGCTTTCGATCGCAACCCGCGTTCGGGTGGATGACGACAAGGGGATGTCTCATGACGACGTTTGGCAGGATGCTGCTCGGGTCGCTGGTTCTGCTGTTTCTGACTGCGCCGGCCTTGGCGGCGCGGGACGAGTTGCGCTTCCTCGACGTCTTCGTTGAGTCGGAGACGGACACGCCGCGCGTCTGTTTCCAGTTCAGCCGCCCGCTGGACGAGAGCGGCGGCGTCCGCTACGGCGACTATATCCGGTTCGAGCCTGAGTTCGCGGCGGATTTCTCGGCCAGAGGTACGCGCTTGTGCGCCGCCGGCGTCGGACACGGCCAGCTCTATGTCACGACGCTCTTGGTGGGATTGCCGGACGCCGCGGGTAAATCGCTCGAAGAGACGCAGCGGTTCAACGTTTCGGTCCCCGATCGCAAGCCAAGTCTGAGCTTCCAGGGCAACGCCTATATCCTCCCGGGCCGTGGCAGGCGCGAGTTGCCCCTCGACGCGGTCAACGTTGCCGAGGCAACCGTCAAGATCCTGCGTATCAATGACCGCAACCTCGTCAACGAGATCAATCAGGGGCGCGTGAGCAGCTTGCTGTCGCGCTGGGATGCCGATCGCATCGCGTCGCTGAACGGTGAGCTGGTTTGGCAGGGAACCATCGATATCCCGGCGGAGAAGAACCGCAAGGTCAGCACGGCACTGCCGGTCGGTGAGATTCTCAAGGAGCCGGAACCCGGCATCTACGTCGTGATGGCGATCCCCAAGGCCGAGCGCGAAGGCTACGTCTATTACGAAGCGACGCAGTGGATGGTGGTAACCGACATCGGCTTGACCAGCCATGCGGGCAGTGACGGCATGCACGTGTTCCTGCGCTCGCTGCAGTCGGCACGGCCGCTGGCCGGTCTCGACGTTCGCCTCGTCGCGCGCAACAACGAAATCCTCGGCCGCGGGACCACCGATGCCGCCGGCGCGGCGCGCTTCGATCCGGGGCTGCTGCGCGGCCGTGGCGGCGCGGCGCCCGGGGCGGTGATGGCTTTCGGACCTTCGGGCGCCTTCAGCTTTCTCGACCTGACGCGGCCGGCATTCGATCTGACCGATCGCGGGGTCGGCGGCCGTCCCAGCGCCGGGCCGATCGATGCCTTCGTGTACACCGAGCGCGGCGTCTACCGGCCGGGCGAGACCGTCAATATCGTCGCCATGTTGCGCGACGAGCGCGCCCTGTCGCTCGACGAGCTGCCGCTGACGTTGCGAATTCGCAGGCCGGACGGCACCGAACATGACAGTGTCCTGATGACGGACGACGCAAGCGAGGGCGCCCGCCATCTGGTGTTGCCGCTGTCCGCGTCGGCACGCACGGGCCGCTGGTCCGTGGAGGCCCTCGTCGATCCCGAGGCGCCGCCGGTCGGACGCGGGCATTTCCAGGTCGAGGATTTCGTGCCCGAACGCATGGAGGTCACGCTGGAGCCGAAGCTGCCGGTGTTGACGCCACGCAGCGACAACGAGGTCGCACTGACCGCCAGATTCCTCTACGGCGCGCCGGCATCGGATCTCCCCGTCGAGGGGGAAATCGTGCTGCAGGAGGATCTGCAGCCCTATCCGGAGCTGCGCGGGTACAAGTTCGGACTCGTCCAGGAGGAGTGGCGCCCCCGCCGCGAGGCGCTGCCCGAGATCAGGACCGATGCCGACGGCCGGGCAACGATCCCGGTAGGGCTCGACGAGGCACCCCAGACCACCCGCCCCCTGAGAGCCCTGGTACGGCTTGCGGTCGCCGAGACCGGCGGGCGCGCCGTCGCACGCACGGTCAGTCTTCCGGTCCGCTCCCGCGAGCGCATGATCGGCATCCGGCCGGGCTTTGGCGATGCGTCGGTCGAACAGGGGCAGGAAGCCGCTTTCGACATCGTTGCCGTGGATGCCGCCGGTGCGACAACGTCCACGGAGGGGCTCGTCTACGAGCTGCTCGAGGAGACCTGGCGGTACCACTGGTTCACCCGTGACGACCGCTGGGACTACCGTGTACTGATCGACGAGACGACGATCGATTCGGGTTCGCTCAGCGCGGCGAGCGGGCCGGCGCGTCTCGCCTTCACGCTGGATTGGGGCAGATATCGACTGGAAATCCACGATCCGGAAGGCAAGGCTGCGACCAGTGTGCGATTCCGGGTCGGCTGGTTCTCGTCGCCGGTTGCGGCAGACGTGCCCGACACGCTGGACCTGTCGCTCGATCGCGAGAAATACCGGGTGGGTGACGTTGCCAAGGTGCATATCAGGCCGCCCTTTGCCGGGCGCGTGCTGCTGACGGTCGCCGGCGGACGGGTCTACGAGACGCGTGATCTCGACGTCCCGCGCGAGGGGACCGTGGTTTCGCTGCCGGTCAAGGAAGCGTGGGACGCCGGCGCCTACGTCACGGCAACGCTGTTCCGTACCGCCGGCAAGGGCGAACAACACCAGCCGGCGCGCGCGATCGGCGTTGCCTGGCTGGCGCGCGACCACAGCGACCGGACCCTCGAAGTGACGATCGCTGCCCCGGAGCGCATTCTGCCGCGCCAGACGGTCGAGATCCCGGTGACGGTCGCCGGCATCGCCGCGGGTGGACGGGCGTATCTGACGCTCGCCGCGGTCGACGAGGGGATATTACAGCTCACCGGCTTCGAGACGCCTTCGCCCGAAACCTGGTATTACGGCAAGAGGCGCCTCGGCGTGGCCATACGCGATGCCTACGGTCACCTGATCCGCGCCGCCGAAGGCGGACCGGCGAGGATCCGCCAGGGCGGCGATGAGGCGGCCGAGGGCCGTCATCTCGGCGGGCTCGACGCGAGCAGCGTCAAGACCGTGTCGCTGTTTTCCGGAATCATCGCGGTCGGACCGGACGGGCAGGCGCGTATTCCCCTTGAGATTCCAGACTTCAACGGCCGGCTGAGGCTGATGGCGGTTGCCTGGAGCCGCGACAAGGTGGGTTCCGCCGACGCGCCGATGCTCGTGCGCGATCCCGTGGTCAGCCAGGTGACGCTGCCGCGCTTTCTGGCACCCGGCGACGAGAGCCGGGTGACCGTCGCATTGCACAATGTCGACGGGCCGGCGGGCGCCTACCGGGTGTCGCTGAAATCCTCTGGTGCGGTCGATGCGCGGGGCGGCGGAACGTCGCTCACGCTGGAACGGGACGCACGCAGCGATCTGGCGTTCAGCCTTACTGGTGAGCGGGTCGGCACCGGGGGCCTTGCGCTCGTCATCCAGGGGCCGCAGGGGATGCGGCTCGAACGCAACTGGGATATCGCCGTGCGTCCTGCACAGACCGTGCTCACGCGACAGGTCGTGCGCCGCCTGCAGTCCCGGCAGCGGCAGACGCTCAGCGGCGATCTGCTGGAAGATTTCGTACCGGGCACCGGTGAAGTGCTCGTCACGTTGAGCACGCGGCCGCAGATGGACCTCGCGGAGCTGCTCAAATCGCTCGACCGGTATCCCTATGGCTGCGTCGAGCAGACCACGAGCCGGGCTCTGCCGCTGCTCTATGTCGGCGAAGTGGCCGCATCGCTTGGTATCGCCGAGGATGCGCTGGCACTGCGAGCCAAGGTCCAGAAGGCAGTGCGCCGCGTCCTGGCGATGCAGCGCTCCGACGGCTCGTTCGGCCTGTGGAGCCCGACCAGCGATCGCGAGGAATGGCTGAGCGCCTATGTGATGGATTTCCTGACGCAGGCGCGGGAGCTCGACTATCCGGTGCCGGATTATCCGTACCGGCGCGGTATCAACTGGCTGGCGGGCAGCGTGCGGACGGCCGATTACAGCCGCGCCAACCTGCCGTCCCGCATCTACGCGCTTTATGTGCTCACACGCGCGGGGGAAGTGCGCATTTCGGATCTGCGATACGTGCACGACGTCTATCTCGGCAGCGTCCCGACGGCGCTCGCTCGGGCCCAGCTCGGCGCCGCCCTGGCGCTCGCGGGCGACCGCCAGCGCGCGGAATCGGCGCTCGGTGCGGCGAGCCGGTCATGGGATCGCGGGCGCCGCTTTTGGGGCGATTGGTGGTATTGGGATTACGGCACCGGCCTGCGGGACATGGCCGCCACCGTCTATCTCTCGGCCTACGCCAACATCGAACTCGGCGACTGGGGACCGGTCGTGCAGGAACTGACGGAACGCGCGGGACGGACCCGCTATCTCAGCACGCAGGAAAAGGCCTGGATGCTGCTTGCCGCAAGCGCGTTGGGCGAGGCCGGAACCGTCCGTGTCAGCGTCGCCGGAAGATCGTTGCCGCAGAGCACGAGACCGGTCTATCTGCGGTTCGACGCGGAAATGCTGCGCGACGGCGTCGACCTCGCGAACCACGGTGACGAGCCGCTGTGGCAGGGCGTCACCCTGACCGGCGTGCCGCGCGACGAGCTGCGGGCGGAGCGCGAAGGATTCAGCGTAACCCGTGCGTTCTACACGCTCGACGGCAAGCGCGCGGACCTCGACGAGCTGCGCCAGGGTGATGTTCTCGTCGGTCTCATCAACGGTGAGGCGATCACCGGGCTCGACCATCAGGCCATGGTGGTCGACCTGTTGCCGGCCGGGTTCGAGCTCGAGAACGCAAGCCTCGAGGGGGGACGCGACACGGACGAGATGCGCTGGCTGCCGGATCTCAGCCGCACGCGGCACACGGAGCTGCGCGACGACCGGTTCGTGGCGGCGCTCGCGCTCGAGGGTCGGTCGCGCAGGCAGTTCAGCCTCGCCTACATGGTGCGCGCGGTCTCCCCGGGTACGTACAAATTGCCGGCCGTCTATGTGGAGGACATGTACCAGCCGACGTTCTTCGCGCGCGGCTCGATGGATGTCGTTACGATTGCGCCCGCCAGGTAGGATGATGTCCGGCCGCGCACCGGAATTCGGGGTCCCACGACGGATCCGACGGGCCGGGCTTGCCGCGCTCGGATTGCTGGCGACAATTGCCGCCGCCGACCGTATCGCCCCACCGGACCTTGCCCGCCTCGGCCGCGTCTCGACGCTCGTTGCGGACGTCGACGGGGAGGTTCTGAGGGCGTTCACGACCGCGGAGGGGATCTGGCGCCTGCCTGTCGATCCGGCGGATGTCGACCCGCGCTATCTCGACATGTTGCTCGCCTACGAGGATCGGCGGTTCCGCTATCATCCGGGGATCGACCCGCTGGCCGTGGCCAGGGCGGCGACGCAGGCCGCGCGGCACGGGCGCGTCGTGTCGGGCGCGTCGACGATCACCATGCAGACCGCGCGGCTCTTCGAGCCGCGCCCGAGGACGTTTGCGAGCAAACTGATCGAGGCGCTGCGAGCGATGCAGCTCGAACTGCGCTACTCCAAGCGCGAGATCCTCTCGTTCTATCTCACGCTTGCGCCCTACGGAGGCAATCTCGAAGGCATCCGCGCCGCCTCGCTTGCGTGGTTCGGCAAGGAACCGCGCCATCTTGCTCCGTCGGAAGCCGCGCTGCTTGTGGCCTTGCCGCAGTCGCCGGAATCGCTGCGACCGGACCGCTATCCCGGACGCGCCCGCGAAGCGCGCGATAAGGTCCTCTCGGTCCTCGCCCGGCGGGGCGTCCTGGACGACGCAATCGTCGCCGAGGCGTATGCCGACCCGGTGCCGACGGCGCGGCGCGACATGCCGTTCCTGGCACCACACCTGGCACGCCGGTTGGCCGCAAGCCGGTCCGGCGGCGGACTGCACCGCACGACGGTCGACGGCAGCCTGCAGAAGGCGCTCGAGCACCTTGCACGCATACAGAGCGCGGCGTTGGATCCGCAGGCGACCATGGCGATCCTCGTCGTGCGCAACGAGGGCAGGGCGGTTCTCGGCTACGTCGGGTCGGCCGATTTCTTCGACGCCACGCGTGCGGGACAGGTCGACATGATTCGCGCGATCCGGTCACCGGGATCGACCCTCAAGCCGTTCATATACGGGATGGGATTCGACGACCTGCTGATCCATCCGGAGACGGTCGTGATCGACATGCCGACCCGGTTCGGCAGCTATCGGCCGGAGAATTTCCTACGCGCCTATCACGGTGAGGTTTCCGTGCGCGAGGCCCTGCAGCAGTCGTTGAACGTCCCGGCGGTCGCCGTGCTGGAGGCGATCGGCCCACCCCGTCTTGACGCCCGCTTCAGGGCGGCCGGCGTCACACCCCGGTATGCAGGAGGCGAGGGCGCACCGGGGCTGCCGCTTGCGCTCGGCGGTGCCGGCCTGACGCTCCACGACCTGGTGACCCTGTACGCCGGAATCGCCGATGGCGGGAAGGTGCGCCCGCTGAACGTCGTGAGCGGCGCGCAGACTTCGTCGAGAGGCGTGCCGATTTTCGGTGAGGCCGCGGCCTGGTATGTCACCCGCATCCTGGAGGATGCACCTCC
Source organism: Alphaproteobacteria bacterium (assembly GCA_041584475.1). GTDB lineage: Bacteria > Pseudomonadota > Alphaproteobacteria > UBA8366 > JADFVY01 > JBFHDX01. Next base: position 57,856 of record JBFHDX010000005.1, on the reverse strand, counting down.
GCCGCCGGATTTCGTCCAACCCGGCGTCGTGCGTCAGCGCCGCAGCGTCGCCTACAAGACGGGGACGTCCTATGGCTACCGGGATGCCTGGGCGGTCGGCTATGATGCCGACCATACCGTCGGCGTCTGGACCGGGCGACCCGACGGCTCGCCGAGCCCGGACCGCTTCGGCCGGGCCACCGCCGCTCCGATACTGTTCCAGGTGTTCGGCATGCTGTCGGATTTCGGGCGACCCGCGAACCCGCGGCGTCCCGAAGGCGTGCTCAGCGTCGGCAACAAGGCCTTGCCCGAACGCCTGAAGCGCCTGGCACCAGGGGACGCGACGGCGCCGGCACGGTCGCTCGCGCGTCGGCTCAGCCCGCCGCTCGCGGTCACGTTCCCGCCCGATGGCGCGACGATAAGGCTCGTCCGCGGCGAGTCCGGCTACGCCTCGTTGCCGCTGACCGCCGAGGGCGGTCGAAGACCGCTGCGCTGGATCGTAAACGGCCACCCCGTTGCGGCACCGGCGAACCGGCGTCGCACCGATTGGCGTCCCGACGGCGCAGGTTACGTCGGCATCACCATCCTGGACGCCGACGGGCAGACCGCGCGATCGGAATTCGTGCTAGAATAGCGGCAATATCGCTTCCGGCCGTCGTCGAGGAGGCGATCATGGCGTTCAGTCTGCAGTCGAGCGCGTTCGAATCCGGCGGGCGCATCCCGGACCGCCACACCTGCGCCGGCGAGAACCTCTCTCCGCCGCTGGAATGGTCCGGGGTACCGCCCGGAACCCGCAGCTTCGTGCTGCTTTGCGACGATCCGGATGCGCCGGGCGGCACGTGGCAGCATTGGGCGCTGTTCGACCTTCCCGCCGACGCGATGGCATTGCCGGAGGGCCACGCCCGCGAGAATCCGCCCGGCGGTCCGCGCCAGGGCGTCAACGATTTCCGCCGCAGCGGTTACGACGGGCCGTGCCCGCCGCCGGGGCACGGTGTTCACCATTACCGCTTCCGGTTGCTGGCGCTCGATGCCGAAAGGCTCGATCTGAAAGACGATGCCGGGTGCCGCGATGTCGAGGCGGCCGCCGCCGATCACGCGCTCGGCGAGGTCACGCTGATCGGTACATACTCCCGCTGACGGGTTGGCGTCCGCCGATTCAACCCATACTGCCGCCGAGGATTTTCCGCCCCGCGCCGGTCAGCTTGCAGACCTGCCAGCTCGGCTTCATCGGATTGTCGAACCAGGGCTCCGCCCATCCCTGCTCGATGCAGGCGCGGACCGTGCGCTCGTTGACGCGCTGGCCGTTCCCGTCGAACAGGGGAAGCTTGCCTCCGGGTTGGTCCAGCCCACGACGCAACCACGCCAGCTGGGCGGCCGTCGGCCGTCCGGCTTTCCGCGGACGCGCGGTGCCGTTCGCTTCCGTATTGTCGACGGCAAGACGCGGCTTCGACGGCATCGCTGGTTCGTTCCCCTGCTTGTGCGGCAATCGCATGGTAGGCTAGAAGCATCGCAACGCCAAGCGGACTCCGACAAGCGAGGCGCATTCTGGAGTAGCGTTCATGTCTCTCAACGTTGTCTACATCACCACGGGCGACGGCGCGGAGGCGCGGCGCATCGGGCGGGCCCTCGTCAACGCGCGGCTCGCCGCCTGCGCGAACATCTTCGACCGGATTACGTCCGTCTTTCATTGGGAGGGCGAGGTCCAGGAGGAAAACGAGGGCGTGCTAGTCGTCAAGACGCGCAGCGAGCTGCTGCCAGCCTTGATCGCGCGGGTGAAGGAGCTGCACAGCTACGAATGCCCGTGCGTCGTGGCGCTGCCGATCGCCGAGGGGAACCCGGAATATCTCGAGTGGATCAGCCGTGAGACCGGCGGTTGAGCAGCGCCGGGACGGGGTCCGTGGTTGCGGACGAGCGAGCGGGGCCCGCGCGAAATGACCGGCGGCAGGGCGCCATCCGACCGCGCCGCGCTGATGTTCTCGTGCGTCGGCCATCTCTACATCCACATGTTCACGTCGTTCTATTTCGTCATCGTGCTTACGCTCGAGACGCAATGGGACATGCCCTATCACGAGCTCGTCAGCCTGTGGACGCTTGGATCGCTGCTGGTCGGACTGGCGGCGCTTCCGGCCGGCCGGCTCGGCGACGTCTGGAGCGTGCCCGGGATGATGGTCGTCTATTTCCTGGGTCTGGGCGGAGCGGCCTTGCTGTGCGGACTTGTCTCCGGGCCGACGGCGATGATGGCCGGTCTGACCGGCATCGGACTGTTCGCGGCGATCTACCATCCGATCGGCATCCCCTGGCTGATGCGCAGCACCCGCGGCAATACGGGCAAGCTGCTTGCCGTGAACGGCATATTCGGAAGCCTGGGCTCCGCGGGCGCGGGTCTGATCGCGGGCGTGTTGATCGACGTCTTCGGTTGGCGCGCCGCGTTCATCGTGCCCGGAGCGGTATCGATCGTGACCGGTGCCGTCATGCTCGCCTACGTGCGCGCCGGCCGAATCGCCGACGCGAAGATCGCCGCGGAGACGCGAGCGGCGGGCAGTTCCGCCGGGACGGTGCGTACCTTCGTCATCCTCATCCTGGCGATGTTCATGGGCGGTCTCGTCTATCACGGCACGCAAGCCGCCCTGCCGAAACTGTTCGCCGTTCGCCTGCAGGACTTCGTGGGCGACGGGGCCACGCGGGTCGGTGCCCTCGTCGCGGCCGTGTATGTCGGCGGCGGCCTGATGCAGCTGATCGGCGGCCACCTTGCCGATCGTTATCCCTTGAAGCGGGTCTATCTTCTCGCCTGGGTCGTGGAGACGCTGTTTCTGGTGACGCTGGCGCTGGCCGCGGGTTTCGGTGCCGTCGGCGCGGCCCTTCTGGCGGTGCTCGCAAACACCGCCCAGCTTCCGGCCGAGAACATGATGCTGGCACGCTACACGCCGCAGCGCCATCACGGGCTCGCCTTCGGAGCCAAGTTCGTGCTCGCCTTCGGGGCGGCCCCGCTGGCGCTACAGCTCGTCGCCTTCGTGCAGCGCGTGACCGGCGAGTTCGAATGGTTCTTCCTCGGGCTTGGCGGCGCAGCGGTCACGATTTCGGTGTTGATCCTCATGTTGCCGCCGCAGGGCCGGGCGAGCCCCGCGCCGGCGGTCGCGGAGTGACGGGATGATCCCGGTCGAACGGCTCGACCACCTCGTATTGACGGTCGCCGACATCGAGGCTACGTGCGAGTTCTATGCACGCGCGCTCGGCATGCGGCGCTTCGAGTTCGGCGCCGAACGCCGCGTCGCGCTCGCCTACGGTCGGCAGAAGATCAACCTGCACAGGGCAGGCGCCGAGTTTTTCCCCAGGGCGCTGCGGCCGACGCCGGGATCGGCGGATCTCTGCTTCGTCACCGAAAGCCCGATCTCAGCGGTCATCGACCAGCTGCAGGCGGCGGCAATTCCGATCGTCGAGGGGCCCGTCGCCCGCACCGGTGCGGAGGGGCCGATGCGGTCGGTCTACATCCGTGATCCGGACGGCAACCTGATCGAGATCGCGCACTACGAATAGCAAGCGGATACGCGGTCAGGGACTTCCGCGGGGTCGGTTCGACAATCGTCGCGACCGGCGCTTCCCCTTGGGCGGGGAGATAGTCTGGTGCATGATGGGAACGGCTTCGAGCCAGCGGCGTCAGCATCGTCAACGCGCGCAAGAGGAGGCGTCATGGCATTGAGATATACCGTCGGCATGAAGGTCGGACGGAAGGCGGAAGCCGTCACCGTCGAGGCGGAGGATGCACTGATCGCTGCGCTGATCGTCAAGCACGGCAAGCCCGAGGCGGCGATCACGTATGTCCGCAAGACCAACAAACGCGGTGACCGCCGCCACCCGCACCAGGAAGTCGCGACCTGAACCGCGTCGGTTGACGGGGCGGGGCGTCCGAGGACTATTCCGCGGCCTTCGCCGAGGCCCGCTCGAGGGCCTGTTCGAGATCGGCGATGATGTCGTCGATGCTCTCGATGCCTACCGACAGCCGCACGACGTCGGGCCCGGCCCCCGCCACGATCTGCTGCTCCTCGGAGAGTTGCCGGTGCGTCGTCGACGCGGGGTGGATGATCAAGGACCGCGTGTCCCCGATATTCGCCAGATGACTGAACAGCTCGACGCCCTCGACGAGCCTGATGCCGGCGTCGTAGCCGGCCTTCAGGCCGAAGGTGAGAACCGCCCCGGCGCCCCTGGGCATGATCTTCTGCTGCAGCGCATGGTATGGACTCGACTTGAGGCCGGCGTAAGACACCCAGCTCACCGCCGGGTGCGTTTCCAGCCATTCCGCCACCGCCTGCGCGTTGGCGCAGTGGCGTTCCATGCGCAGCGCCAGCGTCTCGATGCCGAGCAAGGTGAGCCAGGCGTTGAACGGCGACTGGCTCGGGCCGAGGTCGCGCAGGCCGACGGCATGGCCGTAGATGGTGAAGGCCAGGTCACCGAAGGTCTCGCCGAAGACCAGCCCGTGATATTCGGGTGCCGGCTTGGAGAGGCTCGGGAACTTGTCCCCCTGCAGCCAGTCGAAACGGCCGGAATCAACGACGACGCCACCGATCGCCGTACCGTTGCCGGACAGGAATTTGGTCGTCGAATGCACGACCAGGTCGGCGCCCAGCTCGATTGGACGGCAAAGACAGGGCGTCGCAAGCGTATTGTCGACGATGAGCGGTATGCCCGCGTCTCGGGCGACGTTCGCAACCGCCTCGACGTCGACGACGATGCCGCCGGGATTGGCGAGACTCTCGATGAACAGCGCCTTGGTCCGCGGGCCGATCGCCGAGCGGAAGTTCTCGGGATCGTCGGGGTCGACGAACGTCGCACTCCAACCGAATTTGCGGATCGCGTGACCGAACTGGTTGATTGATCCGCCGTACAGCTTGCTCGCCGCGACGAAATCGTCGCCGGGTGCCATCAGCGGAAACAGCGTGAGGATCTGCGCCGCGTGTCCCGAAGCGGTCGCCGTCGCGCCGCGGCCGGCCTCGAGGGCCGCCATGCGCTCTTCGAGCACGGACACGGTCGGGTTCGTCAGGCGCGAATAGATGAATCCCGGAACCTGCAGGTTGAACAGCGAGGCCGCGTGATCGACGTCGTCGAACACGTACGAGGTCGTCTGATAGATCGGGGTCATGCGGGCGCCGGTGACGGGGTCGGGGGAGGCACCGGCATGCACCGAGAGGGTCTCGAAGCCAGGTCGGGTCTCGCTCATTCGCTCATATCCTTCGTCGTTTGCTGGACAGCACGCCGGAATTGATGCCGTTCCAGCTCAGCTCGCCGTTGAGCCGTGCGTACTCGATCTTCGGGCACCGGTTCATGACCACCTTCAGCCCCGCCGCCTCGGCCGCGCGGGCGGCTTCGTCGCTGCGAATTCCAAGCTGCAGCCAGAGCACCCTGGCGCCGATGCGGATCGCCTGCTCGGCGATCGCGGGGGCTTCCGCCGCCGGCCGAAAGACGTCGACCATGTCGACGCGCTCGCCGATTTCATCGAGCGACGCGTGGACCCGTTCGCCGAGGATCGTCTTTCCGGCCGCCGTCGGATTGACCGGAATGACACGGAATCCCTTTTGCTGGAGATATTTCATTGCGAAATAGCTGGGCCGGTTCCAGTTGGTGCTCGCGCCCACCATGGCGATCGTCCGCACGCCGCTCAGAATTCCGCGGATATAGTCGTCGCTGTAGGTTTCATGATCGAGGGTCGTCGCGTGGTCGTCCATCATTCGTTCCGCCACTCCGGTTTGCGCTTTTCGATGAATGCGTCGATCCCTTCGGAGGCATCGCGCGCGAGCATGTTGCGGGTCATGACCTCGCTCGCATAGTCGTAGGCGTCCCCGAGCGGCAGGTCGATCTGTCGGTAGAAGGCCTCCTTGCCGATCGACAGCGTGAGTGGGGATTTGGCGACGATGGCTTCGGTCATGGCGGCGACCGTGGCATCGAGTTCGTCCAGGGGAACCGCGCGATTGACGAGTCCGATCTCGACCGCGCGCTCGGCCGTCACCAGCTCGCCGAGAAGCAGCATCTCCATTGCCGCCTTGCGGCCGACGTTGCGGCTGAGCGCGACCATCGGGGTTGAGCAGAACAGGCCGATATTGACCCCCGGTGTGGCGAACCGGGCGCCCAGCTCGGCGACCGCCAGGTCGCAGGTCGCGACGAGCTGGCACCCGGCGGCCGTGGCGATACCGTGGACGCGCGCGATGACGGGCTTCGGCAGCGCGACGATGCTGCGCATGAGCCGCGAGCAGGCGGCGAATGTCCGTTCGTAGAACTCGCGCTGCGCGTTGCCCCGCAGTTCCTTGAGATCGTGGCCGGCGCAGAAACCCGGTCCCGCCCCGGCGATCACGACGACCTTGACGTGCGGGTCGTCGCGGATGGCGTCGAGCTCGTCCTGGATCCCGGCGATCAGGTCGAGCGAGAGGGCATTGCGGGCCTCCGGGCGGTTCAGGGTCAACCGGGTCACGCCGCCGCTGTCCTCGCGCAACAGCAGCGGTTCGCCCTGTGGTCTGACTCTGCTCGTCGCGGTCATCTTGGATTCCTTCCGTCGGCCGGGTGCCCGCACGGCTTATTCTTTTCTTCGTTCGCGCCGCGTCTTGCAAGGGATATTGGCTTCGCCGCCGCAATTGGTCATAACGAAACGGCATGACCGCCAGGCAACCGCACATCTCGATCGAGGCCTTCGAGGCGCTGTGCCGGCAGGAGGCCAACTTCGTCGAACGGTACGGCTTCGTCACCGAACATATCGGCTATGGCACGGCGCGGGCGCGCCTGCCATTCGACGACGCGCATATTCGGCCGGGAGGAACGATTTCGGGCCCGTCGATGATGGCGCTCGCCGATTTCACGATGTATGCCATGGTGCTCGGGATGATCGGCCCGGTGCGGCTGGCGGTGACAACGAGCCTGAACATCAACTTCCTGCGTAAGCCGGGTCGTCGCGATCTTTTGGCCGAGGCACGCATTCTCAAGCTCGGCAAGCGACTCGCGGTCGGCGAGGTGAACCTGACACCGGAGGGCGAGGAGGAACCCGCCGCACACGTAACCGCGACATATTCGATCCCGCCGCCGGAATACCGCGATTAGCCGGGCGGCGTAAAGCGCAGGGAAAGGCAACTGAGACCGCCGTCCGCCTTGCGGAACTCCGACATTTCGAGTTCGATCACCGGGAAGCCTGCGTCGCGGACGCACCGCGCCGTCCGCGGGTGGCCCGCGGGCAACAGGACCGTTCCGTTCACCCACAGGCTGTTCGCGGCGTAGGCCTCGGACTTGGGGACCTCGATAACGTCCAGGCCGAGCAACGACCTGTGGTCGCGCAAGGCGGCCCACGCCAGGGCGACGCCGCCATCGAGGTAGGTGACGCAGGTCTTGAGGTGCAGCGCGCCGTCGACGGCAACCGTCTCGCCGTCGAGACCGTTTCGGCGCAGCACCGCGATCGCCTGACGCGCGCCGTCGCCATTCGTGCGCTCGGTCAAGCCGACGCAGTAGCGGGCGTCGATTTCGAGGATATCGCCTCCGTCGACGGTGCCCGGCGGCTCGATCCGTTCAAGCTCGGGGAAGTAATCCTGCAGCGTGCCGGCCATCTCCGTAACTTCGCCGCGTCGGGTTGGGGCGCCCGGGCGGGTCAGGATCGCGCACCGGCCGGTCAGCAGCGCGACGTCCTCGACGAAGGCCGAATCGGGGAAATCCTCGAGCGGCGGCAGCACGATCACGTCGACTCCGCAACGCCGAAGCGCGGCGACATAGGCGGCATGCTGCCGTTGGGCGCGCAGGTAGTCTGGCCGGCCGAGACCTGCCGTCGTCAATGCGCGGGCGATGGCCCGGCAGGGCGCACGCACGATGGCGTGGCTGAACGCTCGGCTCATGGCACGTCCTGACGCACGGGAATGCGACCGGGCCGGGCAGGGTCGTTGCAGCCAAACGGCGTTCGCGGAGGCGGCATCGATTCAAGGCGCTAGCATTACGGTAACATATTACCGCATACGCAATTTATTGTTTTGCTGTCCATTTTCCCGATCGATTTCCGTTGACACGCTCGCAACGCTCCAATAGAACAGCGCCGCGTCGGGACGGCCCGCCGGGCCGATCGATGTCGCCATCCAACGCTTTCGGAATTCGGGACTGCGAGGCCACGACGATGCTCAACGGCATGAAGACCTACACGATGAAGCCGGCCGAGGTCGACAAGAAATGGCACCTCGTCGACGCCGACGGGCTGGTGCTCGGCCGCATGGCGGCGATCATCGCCAACATTCTGCGCGGCAAGCACAAGCCTGGTTATACCCCGCACGTCGATTGCGGCGACAACGTCATCGTCATCAATGCCGAGAAGGTACGGCTGACGGGCAACAAGCTGGCGGACAAGAAGTACTACCGTCATACGGGCTATCCGGGCGGCCTCAAGGAGGTCACGGCGGGAAAGATCCTCGACGGTGCACACCCGGAGCGGGTGATCATCAAGGCGGTCGAGCGCATGGTCCCGAGAGGTCCGTTGGGCCGACAGCAGATGCGAAACCTGCGCGTCTACGCCGGCAGTGCGCATCCGCACGAGGCGCAGCAGCCGGTGCTGCTGGATGTCGCGGGAATGAATCCGAAGAACAAGAGGATCGGATAACATGGCCGACGAGACGGAAACCCAGACGGTTACGGATCTGGCGGATCTCGGTGCCGCCACCGGCATCGCCGACGAGGCCCCGGCGCGGGAGCCTCAGATCGACCAGCACGGGCGCTCCTATGCCACCGGCAAGCGCAAGAACGCGGTCGCGCGGGTTTGGATCAAGCCGGGCAGCGGCCAGATCGTCGTCAACGGGCGCGATGTCGCCGTCTATTTCGCGCGACCGACGCAACAGATGGTGATCCGGCAGCCGTTCGAAGCCGCGAACCGCAAGGACCAGTACGACGTCATGTGCACGGTCACGGGCGGCGGCCTGTCGGGACAGGCGGGCGCGGTGCGTCACGGCATCAGCCGGGCGCTGACCAATTACGAGCCCGACCTTCGCCCCGCGCTCAAGGCGGGCGGCTTTCTGACGCGCGACGATCGCATGGTCGAGCGCAAGAAGTACGGCCGCCGCAAGGCGCGCCGAAGCTTCCAGTTCTCGAAACGCTGACCGCGGCGGAGCATGCAGTCGCCAAAGGGCGTCCCGGCGCGGGACGCCCTTTTGTTTGGTCTCCATTTCGGCTAGGAACGCAGTCATGCTGGGCAGGAAGAGCGAAAGCAGGGTACAGGCGGGGATCCTCGGTGCGAGCGGCTACACGGGCGCCGAGCTGGTGCGTCTCCTGGTCCGCCATCCATCGGTCGATATCGCCTGTCTGACCGCTGACCGTCACGCCGGCGGGCCGCTCGGCGAGGTCTTCCCGCATCTGGCGCGACTGGCCCTGCCGGATCTGACGCGAATCGAAGACGTCGAGTGGGGGTCGCTCGATCTCGTTTTCTGCGCACTGCCGCACGCGACGACACAGCAGGTGGTGAAGGAGCTGCCGTCGTCGCTGCTGGTGATCGACCTGTCGGCGGACTTCCGACTCCGCGATACGGCGACCTATGCGGAGTGGTACGGTCACGCGCATCTGGCGCCCGAGCTACAGCGAGAAGCGGTCTACGGGCTCACCGAGATCTACCGCGACGACATCGCGGCGGCGCGGCTGGTAGCCAATCCGGGCTGCTACACGACGGCGGCGGAGCTGCCATTGGTGCCGCTGCTCGCCGCCGGCCTGATCGCGCCGGACGGCATCGTCATCGACGCGAAATCGGGCGTCAGCGGGGCCGGCAGGGGGGAGAAGCAGGGTATGCTCCATGCCGAGGTCAGCGAGGGCATCCATGCCTACGGTATCGCCGGCCACCGCCACGCGCCGGAAATCGAGCAGGAACTCTCGGTGGCGGCCGGTGAACCTGTGACCGTGTCGTTCACCCCGCATCTGATGCCGATGAACCGTGGCATCCTGGCGACGATCTACGTCACGCTCGCCGGCGGTGCCGACGCCGAGGACCTGCGGGTCGCCCTCGCTGCGCGCTACGACCCGGAGGCATTCGTCCACGTCCTGCCCGCCGGTCGTGCGCCGGCGACCCGCGACGTGCGCGGATCGAACCACTGCCTGATCGGGGTCTTCGCCGATCGCGTTCCGGGACGGGCGATCGTGCTGTCGGCCCTCGACAACCTCGTCAAGGGCGCGTCCGGACAGGCGATCCAGAACTTGAACGTGATGTGCGACCTGCCCGAGACGCTTGGGCTCGAGCAGGAAGCCCTGTTCCCCTGAGGGGCGCAAGGATCCGCCGGCCGCACATGGGGCCCCTCATCGTCCCATACCGTGGTGTCCGCCCGCGCATCGATGCGGGGGCGTTCGTCGCGCCCGGCGCCAGCGTCGTCGGCGATGTCGCGATCGGGCCCGGGTCAAGCGTCTGGTTCGGTTGCGTTCTGCGCGGCGACGTGAACACGATCCGCATCGGCGCGCGCTCGAACCTCCAGGACGGCTCGGTGATCCATGTCACGACCGGCGGCCGCGGCACCCGCATCGGCGACGGCGTGACCGTCGGACACATGGTCCTGCTGCACGATTGCACGCTCGAAGACGGATGCTTCGTCGGCATGAACGCCTGCGTGATGGACGGAGCGGTGGTCGAGACCGGCGCCATGGTCGCGGCCGGTGCACTGGTGACGCCGGGCAAGCGCGTACTGACCGGCGAATTGTGGGGCGGCCGGCCCGCGGTGCGGATGCGCGAGTTGACCGACGCTGAGCGGGCCGAAATCAAGCGGTTGGCCAAACTATATTTCGATCTGTCGCGCGAATACGTTGCCGGGCGGACCAGTGTCTTGCGCAGCGATTGAAAGGCCACCGAGGCCTCTCGCCCTGATCGGCCAGCGATGCGGGATGCTGGCTGTCCGTCGCGAACGTTAACGTCATTTTAGTGGCCCAATTCCGATTATCCAATGCGGTTGAATGCGGAGCCGGCGTCTGATTCCAGGCGAGCTGCAATCCCACTGCCCGACGCCGGCATGTTAATGGGAAGACTGAAATGTCCTTACGAGTGGTTACGATTCCGGTCGTTCTCCTTCTTTGCGCAATGCTGGCGGCAGCAACTGCCGGAGCCGACGCGCTGGACGACGCGTTGCGGGCAGCACAACGCGGTGATTACGAGACCGCCGCAAAGATATGGACACCACTCGCGGAAAAGGGTGACACCGAAGCGCTGACCAACCTCGGCGTACTTTACCTGCAGGGCATCGGAGTGAAGCAGGATACCGGCAAGGCACTGCGATTTCTCAAGCGCGCCGCCGAGCAGGGCAGCGGCGAGGCGCAGGCGAACCTTGCCGTCATGTATCGCAATGCGATCGGCGTGAAAAAGGACGACAAGAAGGCGTTCAAGTGGTTCAAGATGGCCGCCGATCAAGGCAACGCCCTGGCGCAGAACAACCTTGGCAACATGTACATCGAGGGCAAGGTCGTCGCGACCGATTTCGGCACGGCGCTGGCATGGTATCGGGCGGCCGCACTGCAAGGATTCCCCGAGGCGCAATATAATCTCGGCAATATGTACATGCGGGGCCAGGGTGTACCCCGGGACTACGCGGAAGCCGCCAACTGGCTGGAGCGGGCGGCCAAGCAAGATGTCGCTGCGGCGCAATTCTCGCTAGGTGTGCTATATTATCAGGGCCAGGGCCGGTCGAAGGATCTTGCCGAGGCGGTACGGCTCTGGCGGGCGGCGGCGACGAATGGCGATGCACGCGCCCAGTATAACGTCGGATTGATGTATTATAACGGTAGTGGCGTGCCTAAGGATCAGGCCGAAGGTGAGAAATGGCTCCGCCGTGCCGCAGAACAAGGCCACGCTGACGCGCTGAAGCTCTTCGAATAACCGCCGCTCATTCAAAACCGCAGGCGCTGGATCAGTCTACTCTGGCTTCGCGAATTCCGTCCCCGAATTGTCACGCCTGAACAAAACGCCGTAATAATAGGGCGCAAGCTTTGCAAATGTATCAAGCGTGAACACAGCGGGTTCGATGATATCGCGCATCGCATCCGGCGATATCCGCATTTCGGCCTGATAGCCCGCGCGACTGACCCAGGACCGTAGTCTCCTTGCGCGCAATCGCATGCCAGCTGACAACCGCGAACTGGCCATCCGCGCTCTACAATGCAGCGGCAGCCAGCGCCAGGTCCGGTCGACCCTGGCGTGCGCCGCCTCCTGGAATGGCGGATCGAAGGCGAGAGCCAACAACTTGCCACCGATCAGCTGGGTGAGCGGCAGCACGAACCAGCCACCGCGGCAGCGCAGATCGACTATTGTCATGTCGGAATTAATCCCGAGCGCCCTCCGAACCGCGGTCGGGCCAGCCCACAGCGCCTGACACCACGCGCGATCGGGCATCACCATCGCCGGCAAGATCTCGCCGGTCCCCCATTAACGCTGTGCGGTCGCCGGCCTAGCTCACTTGGACCTTGACGTAGGAACCCGGGGCGTCTTCGAGCGGCTTGAGCTTGCCGTCGCCCGGCTTGCGCGCGGGGACCTTCGCCTTCTCCTGCTTTGCGATCCACTTGTCCCACTCGGGCCACCACGAGCCCTTGTGCTCGGTCGCCCCGGCAAGCCAGGTGTCGGGGGATTTGCTCCGCCGCGCATTGGTCCAGTACGAATATTTCTCGGCCGCCGGCGGGTTGATCACGCCGGCGATGTGGCCCGACGCGGCGAGCGTGAAGGTAACCGGCCCAGAGTAGAGTTTGACCGCCTCGTAGGTCGAGATCCACGGGGCGATGTGATCCTCCCGGGTCGACAGGATGAAGCTGGGCGTCTTGATCTCGCGCAGATCCAGGGGGACACCCCCGAGCTTGATACCGCCCGGCTTGACGAGCTTGTTCTCGACATACATCTTGCGCAGATAGAAGGCGTGCATCGCCGCCGGCATGCGCGTCGAATCCGAATTCCAGTAAAGCAGATCGAACGGGAACGGATCCTTGCCAAGCAGGTAGTTGTTGACGACGAACGACCAGATCAGGTCGTTCGCGCGCAGCATGTTGAAGGTGGTCGCCATTTCGGATCCCTCGAGATAGCCGCGCTCGCTCATCCGCTCCTCGAGTGCCGAGAGCTGCGCCTCGTCGATGAAGACGCCAAGCTCTCCCGGCTCGCGGAAGTCGACCATGGTGGTGAAATAGGTGGCGCTCGCGATACGCTCGTCGCCCTTAACGGCCATCCATGCCAGGATGCTGGCGAGCAGCGTGCCGCCGAGGCAGTACCCGATTGCATTCACCCGGTCTTCGCCGGTCGCCCGTTTGACCGCGTCGAGCGCCGCCAGCGGGCCCTCGTGCATGTAGTCCTCGAACGTCTTCTCGGCCAGTTTCTCGTCCGGGTTTACCCAGGAGATGCAGAACACGGTATGGCCTTGCGCGACGGCCCAGCGGATGAACGAGTTCTTCTCGCGCAGATCGAGAATGTAGAACTTGTTGATCCAGGGCGGGATGATCAGCAACGGACGCTTGTAGACCTGATCGGTCGTAGGCGAATATTGCAGCAGCTGCATCAACTCGTTCTGGTAGACGACCTTGCCGGGCGTCGTGGCGATGTTCTTGCCGACTTCGAACGCCTCGATGTCGGTCATCTTGATCTTCAGCCGTCCCTGCCCGCGCTCCATGTCGTCGAGCAGGTTCTGAAGCCCCTTTACGAGGTTTTCGCCCTTCGACTCGATCGTTGCGCGGAGCACCTCGGGGTTGGTCATGACGAAGTTGGACGGTGCCATCGCATCGACAAACTGGCGGGTGTAGAAATCGACCTTCTTCGCGGTCTTGTCGTCGAGTCCCTCGACCTCGCGGACCGTATTCTGCATCCAGCGAGCGGTCAGAAGGTACGACTGCTTGATGAAGTCGAAGACGTTGTTCTCTTCCCATGCCGCATCCTTGAAGCGGCGATCGTCATGCGACGGCGCGATGGTCGGCTCGACCTCCTCCCCCATAAGGCGACGAGTCGCGTTCTGCCAGAGCGTCATGTAGTCCTGCCAGAGTTCGACCTGCGCCTGTACCAGCTTGTGCGGGTCGCTCATGAGGTGTCGCGTCATCTCGAAGAACGCGCCGCCGATGTTCAGCGGATCGGCGTGACCGAGTCCGCCGCCCTCCGCCTGGCGATTGAGGAAATCCTGAACGAGCGCCTGGCTGCGCTCGGCGATCGCCGCCATCGTGCGCGTGTAGTCAAGCGGGTCCGGCGATTGCTCCGTAGTCTGTGTGTCGTCCGCCATTCCTTCCGTCCTTCACCCTGATATCGGTTCGTTCGATGGGGTCTCGCACCGACATCCGGACGGACGCCGCGCGGCCCGCCTTCCGGACCCTCCCCAAAATCGCTGGCGGGACATAGCACGGATTTCGTAGGATTTTCCAGCCCCAGATTCGTGGTGTCATCGGCTGATTTGTCATTGGATTCCGAACATTGATCCGTTTCCGCACTACCGGATTGGCCGCCGCGCTTTGCGCTGTCGCGCTGCTGACATTGCCGGTCGCGTGTACCCGCTACGATGTGCCCGGCGGCGATCGACCCTGGCCGCGACTCAGCGATGTGCCCGCGCGCCCCGATCCGGAGGAAACCGAAAAGCGGCGGCGCAGGCTCCTGGGACAGTACGGAGACCCGATCGCGTCGCTGCCAAGGCCGGGCACGACGCCGGAGCGGCCTCCGGCAGGTTCGCTCCACATGGCGGCGATCCAGTTCGCGAAGGGCGACGCGGCGCTGGATGACGGGTCGCACGCGGTCCTCGAGCAGGTGGCCGCCTACGCCAAGCAGTCGAGGGCGACGGTCTGGCTGTTCGGCCACACCAGCCAGCGTATCGAACGGGTTGCCACCGGAGGACCGCGCGCGGCGGCGGTCGCGCTGGCGACGGAGCGGGTGAGGGCGGTTGCCGTCGCGCTGGTCGAGCAGGGCGTGCCGCCGGACCGCGTCGAGCTCGTGGCGCGCGGGAACCGGGACCCGGCCTACAGGGAAGGCGCCGTCGAAGGCGAAGCGGCCAATCGTCGCGTCGATATCTATTTCACCCGGTAGCGATTCGCGGCGCTAACTGCCGAGTTCGGCGAAGCGGTTGAGAAACCGCTGCTTCGCGAGCGCAGGCGGCCAGGGGACGAGGAGATGTGCGATACGGTGGGAATCGACCGCCGCCGAGCGACCGAAATAACGGCCCGCCTCGGCGTCCGTGAAACCGGCAAGCGCGATAGCCTCGAGCCGCGCGGCGCAGCGGTCGGCGCGTTTCAGTCGTGAAACCACCGTCTTCGGCAGCGTCGCCGGCAGACCGAAGCGGATGTGGATCGCAGACGCCAGGCGTGCCTCGAGCGTCCTGTAGTCAAATCCCACGGCCGCCTTGAACGGCGTTATCAGGTCGCCGACGACATATTCCGGCGCGTCGTGCAACAGGGCGGCCAAGCGCCAACGTTCTGGAAGTCCCAGGCAGGTTGCCACCGTCTCGACGAGCAGCGAGTGCTGGGCCACCGAATATGCCCATTCGCCGGATGTCTGCCCGTTCCACCGGGCGACGCGCGAAAGGCCTTGGGCGATATCCTCGATCTCGACGTCGACGGGCGAGGGGTCCAGCAGATCGAGCCGCCGGCCGCTCAACATGCGTTGCCAGGCACGCGGCTTCGCCATTTCCGAAGCCCCCCTCATGCGTATCGGACGTGTTGGTCCGTTCTACGGGTCCGACGATTTGAGGCCAAGATCATTTTCGTCGCGTCGGATCTTGCCTACATTCGGGCCATGAGGCCGAACCAAGCGATCGACCGGCGCCTGTCCGTTGCACCGATGATGGAGTGGACCGATCGGCATTGTCGCGCGTTTCTGCGCACGATCACGCGACGGACACTGCTTTATACCGAAATGGTGCATGCCGGCGCGATCCTGCATGGCGACGGATTCCGTCATCTCGATTTCGATTCCGTCGAACAGCCGGTCGCCCTGCAACTCGGCGGCTCCGATCCGGATGATCTCGCGGCGGCGGCAGGCGCCAGCGAGGCGTTCGGCTATTGCGAAATCAATCTCAATGTCGGCTGCCCGAGCGAACGCGTCAGTGCCGGCCGGTTCGGCGCCTGCCTGATGGCGGAGCCGGAGCGGGTTGCAGACTGCGTCTCGGCGATGGCCGAACGTGTGCGCGTTCCGGTCACCGTGAAGTCAAGGATCGGCATCGATGATCGCGATTCGTACGACGGCCTGGCGGCCTTCGTCGACACGATCGCGGCGCGTGGTTGCCGGACGTTCGTGATCCATGCCCGCAAAGCGTGGCTTTCCGGGCTGAGTCCGAAGCAAAATCGCGAGATTCCGCCGCTCCGCTACGACTATGTGGAGCGCATCAAGGCAGACTTTCCGCACCTGAAAATCGTGCTCAACGGCGGCATCCGCTCGCTCGACGACGCAATACGCCAGCGTGGCCGTCTGGACGGCGTAATGATCGGCCGCGCGGCGTACGAGAATCCATGGATCCTGCAGCGCGCCGACACGCGGATTTTTGGAGATCCGCATCATGTCGCAAGGCGCCACGATGTGGTCGAGGCGATGCTGCCCTATATCGAGGAGAAACGGTCGGAAGGTGTCCCTCTGGCCCGCATCACGCGGCATATGACGGGACTCTTCAACGGCTTGCCCGGCGCGCGGGCGTGGCGACGCTATCTCAGCGAGAATGCGCGTGGCAAGGGAGCCGGCGCGGAGGTCGTACGCGCCGCTGCGGCGCTGGTGCCGCGGGACATAACGGGACCGGTCGAGACCGTCGGGACGCGATAAAGCGGTGCCGCGACGGCCGTCCGTCGAGTCGGCGTCGGCGCGCTGCGGCGCGGACGCGTGCCCTAACTTCACGTTCTCTCACGACAGGTTTATCAGGCTTGATGCGCATCTCCGCGCGCGGGGCGGTACCGTCTGACCGCTACTGCAGTCCGCCGCGGGACGGTCCGTGGCGTGACGTTCATGCCGGTTTCGGCACATCATAAAGAGGGAGGACCCCAGATGCCTTACAAGTCAAGATTGCTTGCTTCGACCGTCATTCCGCTGGCACTTGCCGTCGGCGCCGGGATGACCGCGGCGACGTTGTCCGGTGCGATCGTCAGCAAGCCTGCATTCGCTGCATGCGCCCCGAGCAATCCGTGCGCGGCGAAAAATCCGTGCAATCCCTGTGCGGCCAAGAACCCGTGTAATCCGTGCGCGGCGAAGAATCCGTGCGCGGCGGCAAACCCGTGCAACCCCTGCGCGGTGAAGAAGCTCGCCGTCAACCCCTGCAACCCCTGCAACCCCTGCAACCCGTGCAATCCGTGCGCGGCCAACAAGTAGGTTTGCGAGGAACGACAGGCTGATCGACACGCGCCGGAGAGAAAGCGGCGGGCACTTCGTCCGTCGACTCGGCTCTCCGGCGCGGCGCCGACGAATCACTGGCAATCAAGCGAGGACTCAATGAATCCCCTTAAGGCAAGGATGCTGGCCTCCACCGTGATCCCGGTGGCGCTGGCGTTGGGCGCCGGTGCCGCTGGTATCGCGATCAGCGGTGCTTCCGTCGTCGTGGCCGGCCAGGCCCTGGCAGCATGCGCACCCTGTAATCCATGCGCTGCAAAGAACCCGTGTAATCCATGCGCTGCAAAGAACCCGTGTAATCCATGCGCTGCGAAGAACCCGTGCAATCCATGCGCGGCCGCGAACCCGTGCAATCCCTGTGCGGCCAAGACCGTCGCAGCGAATCCCTGCAACCCCTGCGCGGCGACGAATCCATGCAACCCGTGCGCGCCGAAGAGCGTTGCCGCCAGTCCGTGCAACCCATGCGCCGCCAATCCTTGCGCGGCGGCTGCGGTCAACTGCTTGATTCCGCGCCTCGCCCGGACGGCGATGCGGAATCCCTGTAACCCGTGCGCGGCCAAGAACCCGTGCAATCCCTGTGCGGCGACGAATCCGTGCAATCCGTGCGCGGCCGCGAACCCCTGTAACCCGTGCGCGGCCAAGAACCCGTGCAATCCCTGTGCGGCGACGAATCCGTGCAATCCGTGCGCGGCCGCGAACCCCTGCAATCCGTGCGCTGCCAATCCGTGCAACCCGTGTGCTGCGGGCACGACGGTTGAACTGACCGAGGCGGAGGCGGCGAAGGCCTATGACTGTGTCTCGGGCCCGATGAAGGCGGCCTATACCAAATCGGGCAACGCCGTCGCCGCCGCCTATCAGGGCTGGCGCCGCTACAGCCGCGTCGCCTACCAGTCGGCCACGCATGGCGGGCGCTACGTGCAGAACTTCGCGAACGGCAAAGCGCGGGCCTATGGTGCATTCGAGAAATCTGGTGCCATGCCCGTAGGCTCTGTCCTCGCAAAGGACAGCTTCGCCGTCAACACGAGAGGGCGGGTATCGCCGGGGCCGCTCTTCATCATGGAGAAGATGCCGGCCGGCTTCAACAACGCCAGCTACAACTGGAAATACACGATGATAATGCCGAACGGATCGGTTTTCGGCGTGACCAATGGCAGGAACTCGGCGGGCATGCGGTTCTGCTACGAGTGTCACGCCAGCGTCGCGGAGGATCAGGACAGCATGATGTTCCTCCCTGACGAATATCGGATCCGTTGACTGGAGCCTCCCTCGGGGGGCGGGAAGCTGCCCGGCCCGCCCCTCACTTTTTCGGCGGCCGGTTGGCACGCGCATTACCGGCGATATGGCTGTTGATTGGCGGACTCTCGGGCAGCGGCGCGGCGCCGGCCCGCGCCGATTTCGAAACCGCCCTTGCCGCATACGACGCAGGCGACTACGGCGCAGCGTACGAGGAGTGGCTCCCGCTCGCGAAATCGGGCGACGGCGACGCGCAGGCCGCGATCGCCGACCTTTACTTCTCGGGCCTCGTCGGCAATACCGCCACAGCGAACGGCGTCCGAAGAAACCAGGCGACGGCGGCGTGGTGGTATCGCCGTGCCGCGCGGTGCGGTCACGTTATCGCCCAGCTGAACCTCGGTGACTTTTATGCGCGCGGCATTGGGGTCGAGCGCGATCCCGTGCAAGCATCGTTGTGGCTTGGCCTCGCGGGCAAGTCCGGAAACGATTGGGCGAACGCACGCAATGCCGCAATCTCAACCGGCATGACGGCCGACGAGAAGTCGCGCGCGGCCGACATGATCGCTCGCTGGAGGCCCGATCCGGACTGTACGGATTGAACTCAGATCCGGCGCACCGCCGATACGTCGTCGCCGGTCGCATCACCGATGCGCGCGACGACCTGGGCGAAAGGCGCCGCGACCACCGACATGTCACCGGCGTTCGCGTGAACGAACGATCCGGGCTCGAGCCAGATTCCGACATGGCCTGGCCAGAAGACGAGATCGCCGCGGCGCAGAACAGACTCGCTACTCTCGAACGCGATGGGTGTACCGAGCTGTTGCGCCTGCATATCGCTGTCCCTGGGGGCATTCACGCCGCAGCGGGCAAGCGTCAGCTGTACCAGCGCGGAACAGTCGAGCCCGATACTCGTCCGTCCGCCCCAGAGATAAGGTGTGCCGATGAACTTCATGGCGACGTCGCCGAAGTCTCGCTCGTGCTCCCCGAAGGCCGCGAGATGATCCGACCATACCCAGCCGCCACCTGCGAGCTCACTGAAGCCGTTGCGCTGCCCGGTCACCGCAAGCGACGCGTTGAGACTGAGGATTTCCAGGGGCGGGGTCTTGAGGTCGGGTTCCGGATAGAGAAAGGTCCTGAGTGTCCTGACTGTGTGCGTCCGATCGGGCAGGGTATCGCAAAGTCCAGACACGGGGCCGTAGCCGACATAAGAGTCGAATTCGTTCTGCAGCCAGGCCCATTCGTCGCGGATGTCGAATACCAACACCGTCTCGCCGAACAGAAGCTCGCTGGCGAGCGGTGAACTGGCGGAAGGTGCGGTGCGCAGGGGAAGGCTTCCGGTCGAGACGCGGCAGCAACGGCCATCCACAAACCGCGGCGCATCGACGCGCCCGCGCAGTCGGGAGTCCGCCAGATCGGATCTGTAGGCATTGAGCCGCGGGTCGAGATCGATCATCGATCATCCTCTCCGTCACGCGACGCGGCGGAGGTCGGGCGGCCGGGCGAGGCGGGGCGGGCAGCCGACGAGTGGTCGGTCATTATCCCCGATGCACCGCAGCAGGGATTCCCGGTTGTCTCGCGCGCCCCGACTGTTTCGTTACGAAAGCGAAACAGATTCGGCCTGTCGCCGCTGCACGATATTGACTCGTCACCGTCCAGACATGTCACCGGGGTAATTTCCTTCGCCGTGCGCGCGCCGTACGGCCCGCGTTTCGCGATGCCGGCTGCCAAATCGCCCATCGGCAACGTCAGGCGAATGCCTTGAAGGCAATTGTAGTGTAGGTGTCCTTCACGCCCGGCAGCGTCTGCAGGCGACCCGTAACGAAATGCCCGATGTCCGTATCGGCATTCAGATAGCACTTCATCAGAAGATCGTAATGTCCTGAGATAGAGTAGACTTCCGAGACTTCCTCAACGGTGCGGACGGCGGAATCGGCAACGTCGTAGGCTTGGCCGAGTTCACATTTGACCTGCACGAAAATGGTCTGCATCGCTCTCGGTCCCCTGCGTCAGGCGTGACTTACGAAACATTCACGCGACGTTTGAGGAAATCAGGCACGAGGTCGGTTTCACCGAATGGCGTATCCCCGTAATCCGGCGCGTCACCAACATCCTGCCGCCCACGCCGCGACCGGCCCTTGCCGCCTTTGCGGCGATCGCCGTCGCCCTTGCGGTCGCCTCGAGCAACCGCTTCCGGTTTCTTCTTCTCGTCGCGTCGTGGTGAGGCGGCCTTGCTATCCCGCGCGCGCTTTCCTCGGCCGCGACGCCGGCTCTTGCCGGCCTCCTCCTCGAGTTGCGCGCCGGCGACATCTTCGATGTCGATGCGCGCGATATCGGTGCCGACGAGCTTCCGAATGGCGGCGATGTATTTGCTGTCTTCGGGCGTTGCGAGCGTGAATGCATGACCGCTGCGGCCGGCGCGGCCGGTGCGCCCGATCCTGTGGACGTAGTCCTCGGCGTGGCTCGGCACGTCGAAATTGAAGACGTGGCTGACGCCGGCGATATCCAGCCCGCGCGCTGCGACGTCCGAGCAGACGAGCAGCGCCACCTCGTTCTTCTTGAACTTGTCCAGCGTCTCCATGCGTTGCCACTGTTCCATGTCGCCATGCAGGGCGCTGACGCTGAAACCGTGTCGCTCCAGCGAGCGGTGCAGAACGCCGATATCGCGCTTCCGATTACAGAAGATGAGTGCGTTGGTCACCGGCTGCGTCCGCAGGAGCGCCCGCAGAGCGGCGCGCTTGTCGGCCTGCGCCACAACGACTAAGGCCTGTTCGACGGTCTCGGCGACGGTGGCGGGAGGGGTGACGCTGATCTCGCGTGGGTGCTTGAGGAACCGGTCGGCCAGGCGTCGGATTTCCGGTGGCATGGTTGCCGAGAAGAAGAGGGTCTGATGCTCCTTGGTGATCAACCCGACGATGCGCTCGACGTCGGGGATGAATCCCATGTCGAGCATGCGGTCAGCTTCGTCGATGACGAGGAATCCGACGTCGTTGAGCAGCACCTTGCCGCGCTCGAAGTGATCGAGCAGGCGGCCAGGCGTCGCGATCAGGACGTCGACGCCGCGGTCGAGCTTGCGCTCCTGGTCGGCGAACGATACACCGCCGATCAACAGTGCAGTGGCGAGCTTCGAGTACTTGCCGTAGTTCTCGAAGTTCTTCTCGACCTGGGCGGCCAGCTCGCGCGTCGGTTCGAGGATCAGCGACCTCGGCATCCGCGCGCGGGCGCGCCCTTCACCCAAAATATCGATCATCGGCAGCGTGAAGGATGCAGTCTTGCCGGTTCCGGTCTGCGCACAGCCGAGAACGTCCCGACCCATGAGGATCTGCGGGATCGCTTGCTTCTGGATTGGGGTTGGAGTCTCGTATCCTGATTCGGCAACGGCGCGCAAGACGCTGTCGCTAAGGCCCAGCTCGGAAAAGCTCATATCGCCTGCTGTTTTTCCCGCCGCATCATCGGGCGGCGCAATCCTCTAGGACTTTTAATGAGCGGGGATCATAAGGCCTTGCGGCGCACTGTCAATCGTTCCCGACAAGTTCGGCTTCCCGAATTCCCGCTTCGTCATTGTCGGGCAGCAGGGCCGTCGATATGGTGCGCAAGAACTGTCGGCAGGGGCGCTCATGCTGATCGATGCGGAAGAATCGGCGCTGCTGATCGTCGATGTGCAGGAGCGACTGCTGCCGGCGATGGATTCGGCGGCCGATGTCCTGAAGAATATCCGACTGCTGCTGGCGGCGGCGACGCGGTTGGACATTCCGGTTCTGGTGACGGAGCAGTATTCACGCGGGCTCGGCGCGACGGTCGACGAGGTCCGCCGCAAGCTGCCGGCTGCCTCGGTGATCGAGAAGATCCATTTCTCGGCGTGCGGCGAGGCGTCGTTCGTGCGTCGGATCGACGAACTCGCGCGAAGCCAGATCGTGTTGGCCGGGCTCGAGGCCCATGTCTGCGTGCTGCAGACCGCGCTCGATCTGCGTGCCTCCGGCTATTCCGTGTTCGTCGCGGCGGATGCCACCGCGAGCCGGCGGCCCGCGAGCAAGGTCGTCGCCGAAACGCGCCTGCAGGCCGAGGGCGTTCGGCTAGTCACCAGCGAAATGACCGTGTTCGAGTGGCTGCGGCGCGCGGATACAGGGGCGTTTCGCGATCTACTGCCGGCCATCAAATGACTGTGCGTGTTCCACTCGTGCTGCTGCCCGGCCTGTTGTGTGATGGCGGACTCTGGGCCCATCAGACGGACTTCTTGGACGATATCGCGGAGATCATGATCGCCGACCTGACCCGCGACGACAGTGTCGCGGCTATGGCGACGCGACTCCTCGAAGCGGCACCCGACCGGTTTGCACTTGCTGGCCTTTCCATGGGCGGCTATGTCGCATTCGAGATCGCGCGGCAAGCGTCAGACAGGATCATGCGGCTGGCTTTGCTCGATACGTCGGCGCGGCCGGACACACCGGAACAGACTTCACGCCGACGAGGTCTCATCGATTTGGCGAGGCGGGGACGGTTCAAGGGTGTGACCCCCCGATTGCTGCCTCTGCTGATCCATCCGGACCGACAAGCCGAGGAACCCCTTGCGCGTGCGATCTTGGCGATGGCAGGCCGCGTTGGCCAGGCGGCTTTCCTACGGCAACAGGCGGCGATCATGGGAAGGCCCGACAGCCGGCCGGATCTTGTAAATATCGACCTCCCCACCATGGTTCTGTGTGGTCGCCAGGATGCACTGACTCCCGTCGCCATGCACGAGGAGCTCGCCGGCGGCATTTCTGGTGCGCGCCTGTGCATCGTCGAGGAATGCGGTCATCTGTCACCGATGGAGCGGCCGCACGCTGTAACCGCGCTCATGCGCGACTGGCTGCTCAGGCCTTAGGTGTCAAACCGCGGCGTTTGCTCAGCAGCTCAGCGGAATCCGGCAGCGGCTGCTCCTGTTTCGGCTTCGTTCGGGCGGGAAGAGGCCGGTCGTGACCTGCCCGACAAGTTCCCTGAGGACCGGATCGTCGGGTCCCGCTGCTCCGGAGACCCGCCCCTTGATCCTGGTCATCACCTTGTCGCCGCGACAGAACGCCCCGAACAGCGAAAGACCATCCTGCCCGGGCTCCGTTGGCAGCGCCGACGGCGCAATCTCGCACAATCCTGCCCCGTTGAGGGATCCCGGCGGCTCGAACAGCATCACCACGCGATAGGCGTCTCTCGCATCTGGACCCGGCGTGGTAGTGAAGTTGGTCCGCGGTCCCCAGTGGCGGCCCTGCATGGAATCCGTGACCTTCCGCCCGAAAGCGGCCTGATCGCCGCCGAAAGGGTTGCCTGCGACGTCGACGCGCAGATCACGTCCTGCCCCAGCATATGAGAATTCGCCCGCCCCGTAGACCCCGTCGACGTGCACGTGTGACAGACTTACGTTACCGGGAGCGCAGGCGGCAAGCATCAGCAGCGCGGCCAAGGAAACCGACTTCAGGCTCGTGTGTTGCAGCACCGATACTCAGCTCCCTTACTCTGGGTCGGTTGCAGAGAATACGTTTCGCCAAGGCCGCCGGTCAATTGTCCCGCGACGCGACGAAGGTCCCCTCGGGCACGATTTCGTTATCGCGGGAACCGGATTTGCCGGGCGCAGCATGCAACCTGTTACTTGCTGCGGTGGCGGATCGACTCCTTTGCGCGAACAAGGCGCGGGTGGTCTGACCGACCAGTTCGACGAACATCGGGTCATTGGGGCCCGCCGCAGCCGGTACGGCGGCCGCAAGCTGCGTCATCACCTCGGTGGTGTGGCAGAACACGGCGAACACGTCCAGCCTTCCGCCGCCGGTTGCTCGTGGGGACACGACAGGGGGATCGGGCTGACACGCCTGGGTGCCCGTCAGGTCGGTCGGCGGGTTGAAGATCATCACCACCCGGTAGTTCTTGTGCGCGCTCGAATCGGGTGTCGTGATGAAGTTGGTCGGCTGACCGAGATTGCGGCCCTGCATCGCATCGGTCACCGCCCGCTCGAAAACGGCTCGCTCCAATCCGAAGGGATTGCCGACGATCACCACGCGCATCTCGCCGCGTTCGACCGCATAGCGGAATTATGCGCTGCGGTAAGTCGGGCTCATATCGACGTGTGTCGATACGACGGCACCACCGACCGCACAGGCCGTGACGGCGGCAATCGAGGTCAGCATCGGCACGCTGCGCAGCATGGTTCACTCGCCCCCTGTCGCCATGCCAACTCACCGTCTGTCGAGGTTTATTTGCCCGTTTGATCCCAAGGCATCAACCTCGTGCAGCCATTGTGTCCAGGTCAGCCGGTCTACGCGCCGGCTGCTCTGCCGATTCAATCCCTGCTCTTGCGCTTACGTCGCTTGCTCGGAAACAATGCCTGGGTCGATTGTCCGACCAACGCCGCGAAGACCGGATCATCGATCCCTGCTGCGGCGTCGACCTCGCCGCGGACCTGCGTGAGGCTGCGATCGGCGCGACAGAATACACCTACGAGCGTCACCGCCGTTCCCCCGCCGGGCGTCGTCGGCACCGACGCGGGATCGCTCTGGCATATCTTGTCGGCGATCAGGTTGCCAGGCGGGTTGAATACCATCACCACGCGGTAGTCGGCGCGTGCGCTGGGCCCCGGGTTGGTAGTGAAATTGGTCTGCTGACCATGATTGCGGCCCTGCATGGCATCGGTCACCGCACGCTGGAATGCGGCCTGATCGCCTCCGAACGGGTTGCCGACAACGATGACTCGCAGGTCGCGCCCTCCCGCGGCATAGCCGAATTCACCGGCATTGTAAGAGCCGGTCATCCTCTGTCCTGTTACCTGGACGATCTGGTCGCCGCAGGCTGCAAGCGCCATAACGGCGATACCGGTCAACATCAAACGCCACATCACGAGAGCCCCGTCCGCCGGACCACATCATGCGAAGCATCAAGAAATAATAGAAAAATGCTCAGGATGAATATATTGGACTTTGGTCGCATAGGAACGACGCTGGCGGGCCAGCGTTAAGGGTCGCAAGAAGAGCGAAACAAGAGAGCGCCCGCTCCGCGATTCTAAACGTCGACATCGTCGACGAAGCGGGCGTGTTCCTGGATGAAGGCGAGGCGCAGCTCCGGCTTTCGGCCCATCAGGCTCTCCACAAGCCGGGCGGTCTCCCGCGCATCGTCTTCTTCTTCGGGATTGCGCCTGTCCGGAATATCGACGCGCAGCAGGATCCGCTTGCCGGGAGCCATCGTCGTATCACGCAGCTGCTTTGCCGGCATTTCGCCGAGCCCCTTGAAGCGGTTGACCTCGACTTTGCCCTTGCCGTTGAGTTCGGTACGCAGCAGCTCCGCGCGGTGGGCGTCGTCGCGCGCATAGACCGACTTCGACCCCTGCGTCAGGCGATAGAGCGGCGGCAGCGCCAGGAACAGGTGCCCGTTTTCGATCAGTTCGGGCATTTCCCGGTAGAAGAAGGTCATCAGCAGCGCCGCTATGTGAGCACCGTCGACATCCGCATCGGTCATGATGATGATCTTTTCGTATCGCAGACGCGCGTCGTCGTATTCGCTGCCGGTGCCGCAACCGAGCGCCTGAACCAGATCGCCGAGTTCCTGGTTTCCTGCCAGCTTGTCGGCGGATGCGCTGGCGACGTTGAGGATCTTGCCGCGCAGGGGCAGGACCGCCTGCGTCTCACGGTCGCGCGCCTGTTTTGCCGAGCCGCCCGCTGAATCGCCCTCGACGATGAACAGTTCGGTGCCTTCGCGGTCGCTGCGGCTGCAGTCGGCGAGCTTGCCCGGTAGCCGTACCTTTCGGGTCGCCGACTTACGCGTGAGCTCCCGCGCGGTGCGCCTGCGTATGCGCTCCTCGGCGCGTTCGATAATTCGCTCGAGAAGCCGCGCCGACGACGTCGGGTCGTTGGCAAGCCAGAGCTCGAAGCGATCCTTTATCGCCGATTCGACGAGCCGCGCAGCTTCGGGCGATACGAGCTTCTCCTTCGTCTGGCCCTGGAACTGCGGTTCGCGGACGAACACCGAAAGCATGGCGCAGGCCTCACCGATGGCGTCTTCGGCCAGGATCTGCGCCGCGCGCTTGTTGCCGGCCATCTCGCCAAATGCTTTGAGGCCTCGAACCAGACCCATGCGCAACGCGGTCTCATGGCTGCCGCCCTGCGGCGTCGGCACGGTGTTGCAGTAGGTGCTGACGAAGCCGTCGCCGTCCTCGGGCCAGCCGATCGCCCATTCGACGCGTCCGACCCCGTCGGGCGCGGCGGTTTCCCCGGCGAACGGCTCGGGAGTCAACGTCTCGCGCGAGGCAATGGTGGCGTCGAGGAAGTCCACGAGCCCGCCCGGAAAGTGCAGCGACGCCTGCGCCGGGATCTCCTCGTCCGTCGGCAGGCGGGACTCGACGCAGTTCCAGCGAATCTCGACACCGCGGTAGAGATACGCCTTGGACCGTACCATGCGATAAAGGCGGGCGCTCGAAAAGGCCGCCGATTCGCCGAAGATCTCCGGATCGGGGTGAAACCGTATCGTCGTACCGCGCCGATTGCTGACGGTCCCCTCGTGGGCAAGCGGACCGAGCGGTGTGCCTCGCGAGTAGTCCTGGCGCCACAGCTTCCTGTCCCGTGCCACCTCGACCGTCAGCCGGTCCGACAAGGCGTTGACGACGGAAAGGCCGACGCCGTGCAAGCCACCCGAGGTGGCGTAAACCTTGTCGCTGAACTTGCCGCCTGAATGAAGCGTCGTGAGAATGACCTCGAGCGCCGATTTCTTCGGGAATTTCGGGTGCGGATCGACCGGTATGCCGCGACCGTTGTCGCGTACGGTGACCGCGCCGTCGTCATGAAACTCGACATCGATCCGGTTCGCGTGACCGGCGACCGCCTCGTCCATCGCGTTGTCGACCACCTCCGCCACGAGATGGTGAAGGGCTCGCTCGTCGGTCCCACCGATATACATGCCCGGGCGCCGGCGGACCGGTTCCAGCCCTTCAAGAACCTCGATGTGCCGTGCCGAGTACGAATCGTCACCCGCAGCCCCCCGGGGGCGTCCAGACCCGGTTTGAAACAGATCCGCCATGCGCGCATTATATGGTCGGCGGACCCGCTGGCAAGGACGATGCTGTGGCGAGGTGGCCGCTCATCACAACATCTTGTAGGATGCATACCGACCAGTCGCGAAGGACCCGTTGATGCCGACGGACACCGGAAAGCCCACGGGCGAGCTCGCTCTGCGAACGCTCGCCATGCCCGCGGACACCAATCCTGCGGGCGACATCTTCGGCGGCTGGCTGCTGTCGCAGATGGACATCGCGGGCGGCATCGTCGCTCGCCATCGGGCCAGAGGGCGGGTGGCGACCGTCGCCATCGACTCCATGGTCTTCCACCGGCCGGTAAAAGTGGGCGACGTGGTGTGCTGCTACTGCGATATTGAGCGCACCGGCCAGACCTCGATAACGATCCGCACCCAGGCCTGGATCGTCCGCGAGGCCGGCGGTGCCCGCGCGAAGGTGACCGAGGGGCTGTTCACCTATGTCGCGATCGGCCCGGACGGGCGACCGAGGCCCGTGGCCGGGGTGTAGCGGGCGATCGCAACGAAGATTGCGGATCGGGATGGGCGGATAACGGTCAGCTGTCGGTGATCAACGCTACGCGATCCGCATAGAACGCGATGTAGTGCTTGATCGCGCGCATCTCGTCGTACGGCGATTCGTAGCTCCAGGCCACGTCAGCGATGTCGGCCGCGGCCCAGTACGACGCGTCGCCCTTGAACGGGCAGTGGGTGCGACGGTCGGTTCGCGCCAGCAGTTCCATGCGCACGCCGTCGCGCGGGAAGTAGTACACCGGCGGGTAATCGGCCTCCTGCAGCACGAGGCACCGGTCGCTCTCGGCCAGCGCAGTGCCGCCCAGAACCGCCCGGACCCGGAGCCCGGCCGGCGCGATCTCGATGCGATAATCGGGTCGGTTGACGAAACCCGGCGCCGGCTTGGATTCGCGTTGCGCTTCCATCGAAACCTCCGGTGTCATGTCGCGTGCTAACGTGCGGCAGCGGGGCGAGCAGGCCAAGTGGTTTTCGGCCCGCCTCACGCCGTTGTGACGGTCCGGGTCGGGAACTTCGTCTAGGATTGCGGCCGCTGCCGGGAGGAGAGCAATCGATGCGCGATCTTGTCATTGCCGCCGTGCTTGCGGTCATGCCGGGGCTGGCCCTCGCCGGCGAGGCGGACGTCGTCGACGTTTCGGCGACACGAACGGGAGAGGAGACGTGGCGCTTCGACGTAACCGTACGCCATGCCGATGAGGGCTGGGACCACTACGCCGACGCCTGGGACGTGGTGGCTCCCGACGGCATGGTGCTGGGGACGCGGACATTGTACCACCCCCATGTCGATGAACAGCCCTTCACGCGGTCGCTGTCGGGCGTGAAGATCCCCGAGATCATCACCTTCGTGCATGTGCGGGCGCGCGACAGCGTGCACGATTACGGTGGCGCCCAGCGGCGCGTCGAGCTGCGCCGCTAGGCGCTACAGCGGCACGTTGTCTTCTCGATCTCCCATTTCCGGGTCACCCGATCCGAACTCGTCCTCCGATACCGGATCGAGCGCCGCCACGGTCTGAGCAAAGCGGATCGAATCCGCGAAATCGGGCCGCTTTTCCTCCGGCGCCGTGGTCCGCCGCAGCATGCGCCAGACGCTGAACAGCGCAAGCAGAGCCAGACAGACGGCGGTGAAAACGAAGAGACCGGTCGGCCCGATCAGGGCCATGACGGCCGAAGCGATCATGGGACCGACGGTGGCGCCGAGCGCGTAGAGCAGCAGGAGTGCGCTCGACGTCTCGACGTAGTCCTCGTGCCCGACAAAGTCGTTGGTATGGGCGACGGCCAGCGAATAGATCGGGAACAGGAAGAAGCCGAGCACGGCAGCGAATCCGTAAATTGCCAGATTGCCGTATGCCTGAAACAGCGTGAGGCCGATCGCCCCGGCGGCGGCGCCGATGCAGGCCGTGACGATGACCTTGCGCCGGTCGACCCGGTCGGAGGTTCGACCCAGCGGCCACTGTCCCAGGGCGCCGAATATCACCGTACCGCTCATGAAGATCGCAACACCGGTGGCATCCGATGTCAGGGTCTGGGCAAACACGGGTCCGAGCGACCAGAACGAGCCGTTGGTGAGGCCGATGGTGACGCAACCGACGAAACCAACCGGTGAGAGGCGGTAGATCCGGAACACCCGCAGTCGAACCTGCTGCAGTGGGGCGGGGGCGGCGGCCTGGCTCAAGGCGACGGGCACCGCCGCAATCGAGATGAGTATGGAAACGATACTGAATAGTGGCAGGGCCGCTGGATCGCCGAAGGCGATCATCATCTGGCCCGCCGTGATCACCGTGAGGTTGATGATCGTATAGACGGAGAAAACGAGGCCGCGGGTCTCGGAGGTAGAGCGCTCGTTCAGCCAGCTCTCGATGACCATGTAGAGCGTGGCGAAACAGTAACCCGTGACGCCGCGCAGTAGCCACCACAGAAGCGGCGAGAGGATCAGGGGGTGGGCGAGCGCGATGGCGGACGCGACCGCGACCATGGCCGCGAACACGCGGATATGCCCGGCCCTGCGCACGAGTCGCGGACCATGCACGCATCCCAGCGCGAAACCGAGAAAGTACGAACCACCCAGAATACCGAGCTCGAGGGCGGAAAAGCGTTCGATGCTGCCTCGAACCGGCAGCAGAACGCCCTGCAGGCCGTTGCCCATCAGAAGCAGCGCGGTACTGAGCAGCAAGGCGCCGATTGGAGCAATCGCACGGGTCATTGAGGGCCGAACCTGCGTCCCAAGGGTGGCGAGACATTGTCGCGGATACTAGCGGCTTGGCGTCCGGTGGCAAACGGATGCTGGCACGCAAGCCCGCATGCGGACGGGCCGCCCGTTCGGGCGGCCCGCCCCGGTCGTTCGATCCGAGAGGGAGGTTAGACGCTGTAGTACATGTCGAACTCGATCGGATGCGGTGCGGTCTCGAAGCGCACGACCTCTTCCCACTTGAGCTCGAGATAGCCATCGATCTGGTCGTCGGTGAACACGTCGCCCTTCTTCAGGAAGTCGCGGTCCGCGTCCATCGCCTCGAGCGCCTGGCGCAAGGAGCCGCAAACCGTCGGCACGTTGTAGCGTTCCTCCGGCGGCAGGTCGTAAAGGTTCTTGTCCATGGCGTCACCCGGGTGGATACGGTTCTCTATGCCGTCGAGGCCGGCCATCAGCATGGCCGAGAAAGCGTAGTAGGGATTGGCCCCCGGGTCCGGGAAACGAACCTCGACACGCTTGCCGTTCGGACTGGCGGCGTGCGGGATGCGACACGAGGCCGACCGGTTGCGCGACGAGTAGGCGAGCAGGACCGGCGCCTCGAAACCCGGGACGAGTCGCTTGTAGCTGTTGGTCAGCGGGTTGGTGAACGCATTCAGGGCGCGCGCATGCTTGATGATGCCGCCAATGTAGAACAGGCAGCTCTCCGACAGGTCGGCATACAACGACCCGGCGAACGTATTCTTGTTGCCCTTCCAGACCGACTGGTGCGTATGCATGCCGGAGCCGTTGTCGCCGAAGACCGGCTTGGGCATGAAAGTCGCCGTCTTGCCGTAGGCGTGGGCGACCATATGGACGACGTACTTGTAGATCTGCATGTTGTCCGCGGAGCGCACCAGGGTGTCGAACTTGAGGCCGAGTTCGTGCTGCGACGGGGCGACCTCGTGATGGTGCTTCTCCATGCTCAGCCCCATCTCGGCCATCGTGCTGACCATCTCGGCGCGAAGATCGGTCGCGGAATCGACGGGCGGTACGGGGAAGTAACCGCCCTTGATGCGCGGCCGGTGACCCCAGTTGCCCTCCTCGTACACCTTTCCGCTCGTGTAGGGACCCTCATCGGAGTCGAACTCGAAGAAACACCGGTTCATCGAATTCTCGAACCGGACATCGTCGAATACGAAGAACTCGGCCTCGGGGCCGAAATATGCGGTATCGCCGAAACCACCGGACTTGATGTAGGCCTCGGCACGCTTCGCGGTGGAGCGTGGGCAGCGTGAATAAGGCTGGCCCGTCGACGGCTCGATGACGTCGCAATAGAGAACGAGCATCGGCTGCGCCGCGAATGGATCCATCACCGCTGTCTTGAGATCGGGGATGAGGCTCATATCGGACTCGTTGATGGCCTTCCAGCCCTCGATCGACGAGCCGTCGAACATGATGCCGTCGGTCAGCAGATCCTCGTCGACGGTCGAGACATGCTGGCTGATGTGCTGCCATTTGCCGCGCGGGTCCGTGAACCGGAAATCGACGTACTTGACGTCGTTTTCCTTGATCATCTCGAGTACTTTCTTAGTCATGATCTATTTCCCTGTCGTTGGGTCTAGGGGGACTTGGTGTGGCCGATCGATCGCCGGCCGGTAGGATTTGCACGGGCGACGTCAGACGGCATCGCGGCCGCGTTCGCCGGTGCGTATGCGGATCGCTTCCTCGATTGCCGATACGAAGATTTTGCCGTCTCCGATGCGGCCGGTGCGGGCGGCTTCGGTGATTGCCTCGACGGCGCGCTCGGCCAGCGGGTCGTCAACGACGACCTCGATCTTTACCTTGGGCAGGAAATCGACGACGTACTCGGCGCCCCGATAGAGCTCGGTATGACCCTTCTGGCGACCGAAACCCTTCGCTTCGGTCACCGTGATGCCCTGAATGCCGACTTCGTGCAACGCCTCCTTGACCTCGTCAAGCTTGAACGGCTTGATGATCGCTTCGATTTTCTTCATGGCCTGCTTCGCTTCGCTTGCAACGATGGGGCCGCGCGACATGCAGCGCGGCCTCCGCGCAGCCTAATAGCACGCTGCGTGCCAATTCGGCAGGAGCTTTTTTTTCGAATGTTTTCAATGGCTTGAAATTCATGATCGAGTTCGGGGGGTGGCGGGGCTGCCGAAAAATGCGGCAGATGCCCATGATTTGGGCAGGGCAGGATGCTCACAGACACTCTCTGATGCGGCGTACGGCCTCGCGGATGTTGTCCGTGCTGTTGGCGTAGGAAAACCTCAGATAGCCCTCTCCCCAGGCGCCGAAACTCGTCCCTGCGATGGTCGCGACGCCTGCGTCGTTGAGAAACCTGTCCTGCGCCTCCCGTGCCGTCATGCCTGTTCCTGCGACATTCGGGAAAGCGTAGAACGCGCCTCCCGGATCGACGCACCGGAATCCCGGGAGAGCATTGAGCTCTTCGACGATGATACGCCGCCGCCCATCGAACGCTGCGACCATCTCGCGCACCCTGTCCTGTGGGCCCTTGAGTGCGGCTATGCCCGCATATTGTGCTGCCGCGTTGACACATGAGTGGTCGTTAATGCAGAGCCTCACCGCGTGATCGACCAATGCGGACGGCCAGACGGCGAAGCCGAGCCTCCAACCGGTCATGGCATAGGTCTTGGACCAGCCATCGAGCACGACGAGCCGGTCCCGGATCTCCGGGTACCGGAGCAGGCTGACATGCGCGCGTCCGTCATAGAGCATCCGGCTATAGATCTCGTCCGACAGGAGCGCGACGTGGGGGTATTCCTGGAGCCCGGCAACCAACCGGTCGATCTCCGCCTCCGGGACGACGCCGCCCGTCGGATTGGCGGGACTGTTGATGATGATCAGGCGCGTTCGCGGGGTTATCTGGTCAAGCACGGCCTCGGCGCTGAACGCGAACCCGCTCTGCTCTTCAATGGCGATCGGCACCGGCCTGGCACCGCTGAACCGGATCACCGACTCGTAGATTGGAAATCCCGGATTCGGGTACATGATCTCACCACCGGGCTCGCCGAACATCAGGATCGAGAAAAACATCGTTACCTTGCCGCCCGGCACAATCACGACGTCGTCCGGGTCGATCGTCACGCCGTACCGGTTCTCGAGATCCTCGGCAACCGCCTCACGCAGGGCAGGGATGCCGTTTGCGGGCGTGTATCCGTGATGGCCGTCACGCAACGCCTTGACCGCGGCCTCGACGATGTGATCGGGGGTCCGAAAATCGGGCTGCCCGATCCCCAGATTGATGATGTCGCGACCCTGCGCAGCCAGCTTCTGCGCCCGGGCCAGCACCTCGAACGCGGACTCCGTCCCAAGGCGGCTCATCGACTGAGCGAGCTGGAGCATGGACCTCCCGTTTACCGCTTGTTGCGATTTATGCTCTGGTATGGCGGCCGCGCGCGAGCATACGCTTCCGATACGATGATAGCGAGAGGGTAGGGGAAAGCCGATGGCCATCGTTGACGCCGTCAATCTCGCCGCCGCGCTGCTGACGCTGTCGGCGGTGTTCGGCTACGTGAATCACCGCTGGCTGAAGTTGCCGCACACGATCGGTCTCGTCATCATCGCCTTCATGGCCTCGCTCGGCACCATCGCCGCCGACGCCGTCATCCCGCAGCTGAATCTGCGCACCACCGCGACCGGCATTCTGAGCGCGATCGATCTGCCGGACACGTTGATGCACGGGATGCTGAGCCTGCTCCTGTTCGCCGGCGCCATGCACGTCGACATCGACGACCTGCTGAGCCGCAAGTGGGCGATCGGCAGCATGGCCAGCGTGGGCATTCTGATCTCGACGGCGATCGTCGGTTTCGGCAGCCATTTCCTGCTGTCGTTGCTCGGCTTCGACATTCCGCTGATCTGGTGCCTCGTCTTCGGCGCGCTGATCTCGCCGACCGACCCGGTCGCCGTCCTCGGGATTCTCAAGACGATCGAGGTGCCCAAGACGCTCGAGGCGAAGATTGCCGGCGAGAGCCTGTTCAACGACGGCGTCGGCGTCGTCGTGTTTTCGATATTGCTGGCGATTGCCGTCGGCGGTACTGCCGGAGAATCCCTCGGTGCGCTGGATGTCATCGAGCTGTTCGTCCTCGAGACGGCTGGCGGTGCGCTCATCGGCCTCGTCATCGGGTACGGGGCGTACCGAGCGATGCGGACCATCGACGAACATAATCTCGAAGTCCTAATCACGCTTGCGCTGGTGCTGCTGGCGACAGCGTTCGCGCATGCGGTGCACGCCTCTGCACCGATTGCGGCGGTCGTGGCGGGCCTGTTGATGGGCAATCACGGCACCCGTTTTGCGATGAGCGAGAGGACCGCCGATCACGTCCAGAAGTTCTGGTCCCTGATCGACGAGATCCTGAACTCCGTCCTGTTCCTGATCATCGGCTTCGAGGTGCTGGCGCTCGCCTTCGAGGTTTCGAACCTGTTGGCCGCCATCCTCGCAATTCCTCTGGTTCTCGCCGCACGGCTCGTTTCGGTGGCCTTACCCATGAGCGTTCTCAGTCTCCGCGAGGAATACACGAGAGGCGCGATCAGAGTGCTCACCTGGGGCGGACTGCGCGGCGGCATATCGGTGGCTCTCGCGTTGTCGCTGCCCCCTGGACCCTCGAAAGAGGTCATCCTCGTGATTACCTATGGTGTGGTGCTGTTCTCGATCATCGTCCAGGGTCTGTCGATCGGACGGGTCGTCCGCCTGGTGCTGAGCCCGGATCGAACGCGTCCCGCTTGACGTTGAGGCGATGCCGGCGCTAAAGAGGCGCACCGTGACGGTGGCTGTAGCTCAGCTGGTTAGAGCACCAGATTGTGGATCTGGGGGTCGTGGGTTCAAGTCCCATCAGCCACCCCAAATTTTCCCGCGAGACCTGTCGATGCATCCGATCGGGGCCGCCCTGCGCCGTGCGCTGTGGGCGTGATATCTGCCGCGGCGGGCTCCCATATTGAACAGATGCGGCGCCCGCAGGGGCAGAATGGAAGCGGCTTTCGGCGAATTCGCCGTGGCGCCCGATTCCGGCGCCGGTGAGGGCAGCGTAACGCCGAAACGATTGTACTTCTCTGAGCGAGCAATCACTGGATACACACCGCTGGGGATCGCCGGGCTTCGACGCAGAACAGCTGCGCAATCGTGGCGACGAGCAACTGCGAATCCCGGGTTGTTCTCGCTGCAAGGGCGCGACCATACGCCGCGTCTCCTGGACGATATTCGAACCGGCGTTTTAGAATGACGGCCCCGATGGCGCTGTTGCGGATTTGATGTACGGCGCGAAGTCAATATCTGCGATCGTGACACCGCGGTGATCGTCGGACGGCGAGGCGGGCCGGTGAAATCGTTGCGGCCCGATCAAATACTGAACCGGATGGAGTTCCTGGGGGATGAGCGGGCTACTCTCACATCGCGCGGTGGCGGCGGTTCTCGTCCTGTGTCTGGCGGGCGCGTGCGCGTCGCTGCCCGAGGGTTTCGAGCGACCGGAATCGTATGCTTTTGCCGACACCGAGCAGACGACGCTCGGCAGGGCGAGCCGCGAGAAACGGCAGGGTCGCGGCGACCGGTCCGGGTTCTATCCTCTCAATGACGGCCTCGACGCTTTCGTGGCCCGCACCGTTCTGGCCAACGCGGCGGAGCGCAGCATCGACGCTCAGTACTACCTGCTGCACAAAGATCTCACTGGGCGCCTGTTCGTCGATCTGCTTCTCAAGGCGGCGGATCGCGGCGTGCGCGTGCGGCTGCTCGTCGACGACATGGATGTCGCCGACAGCGAATTCGGCCTGCTTGCAGCGGACAGCCATCCGAACATTGAGATCAGGCTGTTCAATCCCTTCGCACGCAATGTGAGCCGCGCCTCCCAATTCGTGACCCGATCGAGCGAGGCCGGCCGCCGCATGCATAACAAATCATTCAACGTCGACAACCATTACGCGGTTCTCGGTGGGCGCAATATCGGCAACGAGTATTTCGGGATCAATCCGCAAATCGTCTTTGCCGACCTTGACGTCGTCGCGGTTGGCCCGATCGTACGACAGGTCGCGAAGTCGTTCGACGCATACTGGAACAGCGAGCTGGCCTACCCGATCTCGGTATTGGCGACGAAGCAGCCAAGCGAGCAGGAGGTCCGCGAGATGCGGGCGCGGCTGACCGAATACGTCGAGGCGCAGTCCGATTCCGACTTCCTCGATGCGCTGCGCAACTCGAATCTCGCGAACGCGTTACGAAACCAGGCGGTGGAGTATTACTGGGGCGACGGTGAGGTGGTCTACGATCCGCCGGAGAAACTTCTCGAGGAGATGGGAAGATCCGAACGCTACCTGCTAGGGCAGCTGAGTCCCCACATGCAGGCGGTGCGCGACGAGCTGATCATCTTCTCTCCTTATTTCGTGCCCGGAAAGGAGGGCGTCGCAGCGCTGAGGGCCGTCCGCGAACGCGGGGTGCGGGTGCGGATCCTGACCAATTCGCTGGCCTCGAACGACGTGCAGATCGTCCACGCCGGCTATCTGAAATACCGCAAGGCCTTATTGCGCGACGGCGTCGAGATCCACGAGCTGAACGCGGAACTGCTGAACGAGCAGCGCAAGGCGGGACAGGAAGGTGGGTCGCCGACTGCCAGCCTGCACGCGAAATCCTTCGTGCTCGACCGCGAGTCGGTTTTCATCGGCTCGCTCAACCTCGATCCCCGCGCGGTCTATTTCAACACCGAGATCGGGGTCGTAATCCAGTCGCCCCAACTGGCCGAATCCATGGCCCGGCGCTTCGACGAGCGGGTCGAGCAGGTGGCCTTCCGGCTCGAGCTGGTCAAGACCGAAAAGGGCTCGGAGCAGATACTGTGGCACGGCCCGGTCGAGGGCAAGCCGCAGACCTTCGATCACGAGCCGCACGCCAGCCTCTGGGAGCGCTTCGTCGCCAACTTCATGAGCATCTTCCCGATCGACGGGCAGCTTTGAGCCGGCCGAGCGGACACGCACCCGGTGGGCTCGTTGATGATTACCGCGCCCCCGATTGCCTTGGCCGATACCGGCGACATTCGGCCTACCAACAGGAATTCTTGGATGTTCTATGAAATCGGAAAACCCCACGGACTGCCGCATGACCCCTTCAAGAGCTGCGTCGTGCCGCGGCCGATCGGCTGGATTACGACGCTGAATCGCGATGGCGTCGTGAACCTTGCGCCGTACAGCTTCTTCAACGGGGTCGCCGGCGACCCGCCGATGGTCATGTATTCGAACAACGGCCGGCAACCGCACGGCATGAAGGACACTCTGGCCAACTGCGAGAGCACGGGCGAGTTCGTTGCCAATATGGCGACGTGGGCGTTGCGCGAGCAGATGAACCTCAGCTGTGCCGCACTGCCGCCGGAAGTCGACGAGCTGGCGCTCGTCGGGCTGACCGCTGCGCCCTCGCGGCTCGTCGCGCCGCCGCGCGTTGCCGAATCGCCGATCGCGATGGAATGCAAGGTGCACCAGATCGTCGATCTGCCGGTCGGACGGGAAGGGGGCCGCAACGCCATCGTCCTCGGACGGGTCGTCGGCATTCACATCGAAGACGCCGCGCTATCCGAGGGGCTGGTGGATATCCCTCGCATAAAGCCGATCTCTCGACTGGGATACATGGATTACGCAGTTGTCGATTCCGTCTTTGCAATGCGCCGCCCCACGGCGGAGCAGGCTCTTGCGCTGGAGCCGGCAGGGGATAAAGCGGCTGACGCGTGATCGGGTGGTTGGCGCCATGGCGCCACGAAGCGCCTCAGCCGAGCGTCTCGTCGAGTGCCGCGATCAGGCGTGCCACTTCGTCCGCCGTGTTGTAGTGGACAAGGCTGGTGCGGATCACGCCGCCCTCGCGCCGCAGGCCCAGCGCGTCGATCAATCGAGCAGCGTAGAAATCGCCGCTGCGGACGCCGAGACCCAGCGCCTGTAGGACATGCGAGATCTCGCTCGCCCGGCGACCCTTGACGGCGAACGAGAACGTCGGGGCGCGGCGATTGCGGTCCGGCGTTGGTCGTCCAACAAGGCGAATCTTGGGGTTCGCGACGAGGTAGTCGACCAGTGGTCCGGCGAGGTGCTCCTCGTGCTCCGCGAATAGGGCGAAGAGCTGCTGCAGCCGATCGTGCATCGGGAGACCCGCGTCACCGAAGTGATGCCGATACATCGTGTCGAAATAGTCGGCGATACCGGTCAGCGCCGCGGTGAGCTCGTGGTTCGGGCCGCCCGGGTTGAGCTTGAGCGGAATGTCGCGATCGCCGATGAAGAAATGATTCTGACCTGCCGCCCGCAAAAGGTGATCGCGCTTGCCGAAAAGGATTCCCAGATGCGGGCCGTATAGCTTGTACGTCGAGAACAGGTAGAAATCGACGTCCCACGCCCTCACGTCGAGCGACCGGTGCGGCGCATAGGCAACGCCGTCGACGCACACCATGGCACCCGCCTCGTGCGCGCGTCGGGTTAGTGCGCGCACGTCCTGAAAGCTGCCGGTGATGTTTGAACAGTGGCTGAAACAGACGAGGCGTGTCCGATCGGTCAGCAAGGCGGCGAGATCGGCTTCCTCGAGCTCCGCCGTGTCCGGATTGACCCGCCATTCCCGGATCTGCAGTCCGGAATCGGCCAGACGTCGCCAGGCGCCGTTGTTGGCCTCGTGGTCCAGATTCGTGACGACGATCTCGTCGGCCTCCCGGAACGTCGGTCGGAGGGCATGCGCGAGCAGATAGACGTTCATGGTGGTCGATGGCCCGACCATCACCTCATCGGTCCCAGCGTTCAGCAGCTGCGCCATGATTCCCTGTCCTTCGGCGATTCGTTCCGCCGCCAGTGCGGAGGCATGAAATCGTGCACCGGGCTGCACCTGGCTTTCCCGCAGATACGCCTCGAGCCGTCCGATGACCTGTCTCGGGACGAGCGTGCCGCCCGCGTTCTCGAGCATGGCCCAGCTCTCGTCGAGGGCAGGGAAGAACGTGCGGGCGAACGCGGTGTCGAAACCCGGAAGTTCCAGCATGTCGCGCCTGAACGATGATCCGTGGCGATCCATCGTTTGTAATGGCGGCGCACACGGACCGCAATGGCGGCGCGAGGCGACGCCACCGGTTGAGCGCGACTGCGGCTGCAGCCATAATCGCTTGCGGAGCAACGGCCGGGAGCAGTCGCGTGACCAGTTTCAGCCCAGTTGACGTTGCCGCGGTGGCTTGGCTGTTCGGACTCTGGTTCGGATATACGATCTATTCCGAGCGCAGCGCAGCGGCGGCCGGCAACCTCATCGGCATCATGTCGCGGCACCGCGAGCAGTGGATGATGCGCATGCTCGGCCGCGAAAACCGGATGATCGATACGCAGATCGTCAGTAGCGTCCTCAACAACGCCACCTTCTTCGCCTCGACCACCATCCTGATCCTCGCCGGCCTGTTTGCCGTGCTCGGGGCGCCCGAGACCGTTTTGGCGGTGGTCCGCGACGTGCCCTTCGCCGTCACGACATCGCGTGCCCTCTGGGAGGTCAAGGTGATCGTCATGACGCTGATCTTCGTGTACGGGTT
Source organism: Alphaproteobacteria bacterium (assembly GCA_041584475.1). GTDB lineage: Bacteria > Pseudomonadota > Alphaproteobacteria > UBA8366 > JADFVY01 > JBFHDX01. The sequence goes on along the minus strand of JBFHDX010000005.1, from coordinate 18,120 downwards.
TTTCAAGTTCGCCTGGTCGATGCGTCAGTTCAACTACTGCGCCCTGCTCATCGGCGCAGCGCCGCTGTTTCCCGAGCCACCCGAGGATCATCGTGGATACGCGGTCGCCGCGGCGCGGGTAGCCTCGCTGGCGGCAAAGCATTTCAATCACGGCGTCCGGTCTTATTACTTCGCGATGGCTGCGCTGAGTTGGTTCGTCAATCCGTTGCTGCTGTTCCCCGCGACCGTCCTGGTCATGCTGGTGCTGTATCGACGGGAATTCCGCTCGCGAACCCTCAAGTCGCTGCGCGCCTGCAGCCGGGACACATGAGGGGCAAACGCCGCGGCGGGGCAGCGCAACCCGCGTTTCCGGCGGCGACCGTCCTGTTGACGACCGATGAGATGCGGCGCGCCGATCGGGCGACGATCGAGGCGGGGGTGCCCGGCGAGCGGTTGATGGAAGCTGCGGGACAGGCGGTGGCGCAGGCGGTGTTCGAGCGGTGGCAGCAACGTCCGGTGATCGTCCTCTGCGGCCCCGGTAATAATGGCGGCGACGGGTTCGTCGCCGCCAGACTGCTGCAGGATGCCGGCTGGCCGGTGCGCGTCGCGTTGCTTGGCCGGCGCGAGGCGCTGAAGGGCGATGCTCGGCTCAACGCCGATCGCTGGGACGGCGGTGTTGCGCCGCTGGGGCCGGCGGCCTTGGACGATGCCTCGCTTGTCGTCGACGCGATTTTCGGTGCCGGATTGACGCGGCCGCTGACCGGCGACGCCCGTGCGACCGTCGAGGCGATCGGCGTACGTGGCCTTCCCTGCATCGCCGTCGACGTGCCGAGTGGGATCGACGGCGACAGCGGGGCCGTACTGGGAGCCGCGCCGCGGGCGGAGGTGACGGTGACGTTCTTCCGAGCCAAGCCGGGCCACTTCCTCTATCCAGGCCGTGATAGATGCGGCGAACTCGTCGTCGCCGACATCGGCATTCCGGAGCGGGTCCTCGAGCGGGTTCAGCCCCGTCAAACGATGAACGATCCACGGCTCTGGGGCGATGCGTTTCCCTGGCCACGCTGGGATCACCACAAATACTCGCGCGGTCATGCGCTCGTTGCCGGCGGTGGCGAAATGACCGGTGCCGCCCGGCTCGCGGCGCAGGCGGCGCGGCGCACTGGCGCCGGCGTGGTAACCGTGCTTGCGCCACCCGAGGCCGTTGACATCTATCGTTCTTCGCTGACCGGGGCGCTGGTTGCCCGCGTGGAAAGCGAAGACGATTTCGCCGCGCACGTCGACGATCCGCGGGCCAGCGCGCTGCTCGTCGGACCGGGTAACGGTGTCGACGGGCACACCCGAAGGCGGGTGCTGGCGTCGCTCGCGACGGGCAAACCGGTCGTCCTCGACGCCGATGCATTGTCCGTGTTTGCCGATCGTCCGGCCGACCTCTTTGGCGCGATCAAGGGTCCGTGTCTTCTTACACCGCATGAAGGCGAGTTCGCTCGTATCTTTCCCGATCTTGGCGTGGAGACGGACAGGCTCAGACGCACGCGCGAGGCGGCGGTGCGGGCCGGTGCGTTCGTCCTACTGAAGGGCCCGGACACCACGATCACCGGGCCGGACGGACGGCTGGCGATCAATGTCAACGGGCCGCCAACACTTGCGACCGCCGGATCCGGCGATGTACTCGCGGGCATCGCCGTCGGCCTGTTGGCGCAGGGGATGAGACCTTTCGAGGGCGCGTGTTGCGCCGCCTGGCTGCATGGTGAGGCGGCCCGCAGGTTCGGGCCGGGAATGATTGCCGAGGACCTTATCGACGGTCTGCCGGCGGTGCTTGCGGCACTGGCCGAGCGAGGAGTCGACGGCGGCTGACTGCAACTTATCCGTGTCTTCCGCGGCACCTCCCGATCAACGTCTCGTTAATAAAATGATGGTAGTTTCTCAATGGCTTAGCCGACTGCCGGTTGGGTGCGAGCCGACGCGTCGACAAAGTCAAACTGAAGCAAATTTACAAACTAGCGGGCTAAGTCAAAAATAATAAAATAAACACGCAAAAAAGAGTCCGTTGGAAGCAGTAGGACGTGCCATGAAATTCTGGCGTGAATCAAGGGAAAATATTTGGGAAAAAATATGCGAGGGCGCCTTGTTTGAAAGGAAGCATTCGCATAACTTGATCGAAACGGCACGCGTACTTTCAATCGCGAAAGATCAGTTTGGTATTCCGCACGTGAAGTACGAGGTCAAGTTCGAACGGGCCCAGGAGCGAGGCCGTGCCTTCGAAGGTCCACGCGTGCTCGCCCTATCGGTCTTCGCCGACAACTATCAGCAATGCGCGGAAAGCCCCTGAAGGCGAGACTGCCGCTGCCACGGCTCATCTAGGCTGAACCCATCGACGTTGTCGTCCGGGCACCTGCAACTGGCGTCCGCCGATCCGTCTTGCAAAATCCCGTGAGTGCGCCTACCTCACTTGACCGCCCCCGGCGCTGTACTTATACAGGGGCGCCGCGACACCGACGGCCGGCCGGGCAGCGGGCGTGGCGGAACTGGTAGACGCGCTGGATTTAGGTTCCAGTGGAGCAATCCGTGGGGGTTCAAGTCCCTCCGCCCGCACCACACGGCTTCGGCGCGGTTGGGGCTGTGACAGGGCCACTCTAACCGAGCATACGTTCCCATGCAGGTTACCGAGACGAAGAACGAGGGCTTGAGCCGCGAATTCATCGTGCGGATTGCGGCCAAGGACATCAGCGAGAAAGTCGATGCGCGCCTCGGCGAGATCGGACGCGGGCTGACATTGCCTGGCTTCCGCCCGGGCAAGGCGCCGCTGTCGCTGTTGCAAAAACGATATGGCAAGGCGGTCATGGGCGAGGTTCTCGAGGCCGCGGTTTCCGATTCCTCCTCGCAGGCGATCGCCGAGCGCGGGTTGACCCTCGCCATGCAGCCCCGCATCGAGATCACCAGCTACGACGAGGGAGCCGACCTCGAATACAAGATCCAGCTCGAGCTGATGCCCGAATTCGAGCCGGCGGATTTCTCGAAGATCAAGCTCGAGCGGATCACGGTGAAGGTCTCCGACAAGGAGGTCGACGAGTCCCTGCGACGGATCGCCGCACAGAACCGGCGCACGGAACCCGTGTCCAAGCCCCGCAAGGCGGCGCATGGCGATGTCGTCGTGATCGATTATGTTGGTCGCGTCGAGGGCGACGAATTCCCCGGCGGCGCAGGAAAGGACTTTCACCTGGAGTTGGGTTCCGGCCGCTTCATCCCCGGTTTCGAGGACCAGATCGTCGGCGCCAAGCCGGGTGAAAAGGTGGTCGCGAAGGTCGCGTTTCCGGCCGACTACGCGGAGCGTTCACTTGCCGGCAAGGAGGCCGAATTCGACGTCGACGTTCGTGAGGTGCGCGAATTCGTGGAATCGCCGCTCGACGATGCGCTCGCGGGGAGCATGGGCTTCGACAACCTGAAGGCCATGCGCCAGGCGGTCCGCGAGAATCTGGAGCGCGAGTACGTCGCGTTGTCGCGAACCGCGTTGAAACGCAGGCTGCTCGATGCCTTGGCCGAACTCCACAGGTTCGACGTGCCCGAAGGCATGGTCGATGCCGAATTCGACGCGATCTGGCAGCAGTTCGAGCAGGCTCGCGAGCAGGGTCAGATCGACGAGGACGATGCGGGCAAGGATGATGAGCAACTGAAGGCCGAATATCGTGCCATCGCCGAACGGCGCGTGAGGCTGGGTCTGCTGCTCTCCGAGGTCGGACGGCGCAACAATATCGAGGTCACGCAGGAAGAATTGAACCGGGCAATAATAGCCGAAGCACAGCGTTACCCCGGCCAGCAGCAATCCGTGGTCGAGCACTACCAGAGGAATCCGCAGGCGCTCGCCGAACTGCGCGCTCCGTTGTTCGAGAACAAGGTCACCGATTTCATCCTCGAAATGGTCAAGATCGATGAGCGCATCGGCACCATGGACGAGCTGCTGAAGATGGAACAGACAACAGCGTCGTCGAAGCCAGCCAGGGCTACCAAGTCGAGGGCGGCGAAAAAACCCAAGGCGTCGGCCGGATCAAGTCCCAAGAAGTCGGACGCCGGCAAGACGGCGGGGAAAGCCTCGGCGAAGACGAAGTCCGGCTGAGCGCCGGGACCAACACCAGAAACGGCGGTACACTTGAATGTCCACCCGACACGACATCTACATGAACACGCTCGTCCCGATGGTCGTCGAGCAGACCAATCGCGGCGAAAGGGCCTACGATATCTATTCCCGGCTCCTGAAGGAGCGGATCATCTTTCTCACCGGTGGCGTGAACGATGCGGTCGCGAGCCTGATATGTGCGCAGCTGCTGTTCCTGGAGTCTGAAAACCCCACCAAAGATATCGCGTTCTACATAAACTCGCCGGGCGGGGTGGTGACTTCCGGGCTGTCGATCTACGACACGATGCAATATATCCGGCCCGACGTGTCGACCGTCGTCATCGGTCAGGCGGCGTCGATGGGAGCGCTGCTGCTGTGCGCCGGCGCCAAAGGCAAGCGTTACTCGCTGCCGAACAGCCGGATCATGATCCATCAACCATCGGGCGGCTTCCAGGGACAGGCGACGGATATCGAAATCCATGCCAAGGAGATCCTGAGCATCCGCCAGAGGCTGAACGAGATCTTCGTCCGTCATACGGGTCAGAAGCTCGAGGTCATCGAATCCGCGGTGGAACGTGACAAATTCCTCGCGCCGGAGGAGGCCAAGGAGTTCGGTCTGATCGATGAGGTCGTAACCTCGCGGCCGATTCCCGCGTCGGATAGCGCGGCGGGAGAGGGCAAGGGCGGCGATTAGGCGGACCCGCCGGGTCGTCCGCTGCGTGCGGTTCCCTCTCATGTCGGTGCGCCGCACTTGTATGGTCTCGTTCTGCGAGCGGTGTCCCGAGTCCGGGCTATCGCGGATATCGTTAAACCTATATTAAAAAGGCCCGGATTATGGTGTTTTTCGGATTGTCGGTATGGGCGACCTTTCGGTAACATTGCCGAGTCGAGGAAACGAAGCGGATAGAACTCGATGACAAAGTCTTCCGGAGGCGACTCCAAGAACACGCTGTACTGCTCCTTCTGCGGGAAGAGTCAGCACGAAGTCCGCAAGCTCATCGCGGGCCCGACCGTATTCATATGCGACGAATGCGTCGAGCTGTGCATGGACATCATTCGCGAGGATCACAAGTCGGCGATTTCCAAGTCGCGTGACGGCGTGCCGACCCCGGCCGAGATCCGCTCGGTACTCGACGATTACGTAATCGGGCAAGAGCACGCCAAACGGGTCCTCTCCGTGGCCGTGCACAACCATTACAAGCGCCTCGCCCATGGCGGCAAGAACAACGACGTCGAACTCGCCAAGTCGAACATCGTCCTGATCGGGCCGACCGGCTGCGGCAAGACGCTTCTTGCCCAGACGCTGGCGCGCATCCTGGACGTGCCGTTCACGATGGCCGATGCCACGACTCTGACCGAGGCCGGTTACGTCGGCGAGGATGTCGAGAACATCATCCTGAAGTTGCTGCAGGCAGCGGACTACAATGTCGAGCGTGCGCAGCGCGGCATCGTCTATATCGATGAAGTCGACAAGATCAGCCGCAAGTCCGACAACCCGTCGATCACGCGCGACGTATCGGGCGAGGGCGTCCAGCAGGCGCTGCTGAAGATCATGGAGGGTACGGTCGCGAGCGTGCCGCCACAGGGTGGCCGCAAGCACCCGCAGCAGGAATTCCTCCAGGTCGATACGACCAATATCCTGTTCATCTGCGGCGGTGCGTTCGCGGGGCTCGAGAAGATCATCGCCGGGCGTCACCGTGGCTCCTCGATCGGCTTTGGCGCCGATGTCCGCGGACCGGAAGATCGCCAGGTTGGCGAGATCCTGCGCGACGTCGAGCCCGAGGACCTTCTCAAGTTCGGCCTGATCCCCGAGTTCGTCGGCCGGTTGCCCGTGATCGCGACGCTGGACGATCTCGACGAGGAGGCGCTGGTGGAAATCCTCACCCGGCCGCGCAATGCCCTGGTGAAGCAATATCAGCGCCTGTTCGAGATGGAAGACGTCCGTCTGGAATTGACGGATGACGCGTTGCGTATGATTGCGCAGAAGGCGATCGCCCGCAAGACCGGCGCCCGCGGACTGCGGTCGATCATGGAGTCGATTCTGCTCGATCCCATGTACGAGCTGCCCGGACTCGAGGCCGTCGAGGAAATCGTCATCAATCGCGAGGTCGTGGAAGGCCGGGCCGAGCCACTCTATATCTATTCCGACCGGCGCGAGGACGTCGGCAGCAGCAGCGCATGAGCCTGGCGTGCGTGCGTCCCCGGGCTTGAATGCGCGGCGAGCAACGGCCACTTAATTGGCGACTCCCGAAATCCGATCCGTGCCGATGCAGGTGCGGGCAACGATGCTAGAGGGCCCATGCTTGAAATTCCGCGCGGCGTCACCTATCCGGTCCTGCCACTACGTGACATAGTCGTCTTTCCGCACATGATCGTGCCGCTCTTCGTCGGGCGCGAGAAGTCGGTCAAGGCGCTCGAGGACGTCATGAAGGACGACAAGCAGATCCTGCTTGTCACCCAGAAGAACGCCTCGCAGGATGATCCGACGCCGTCAGACATCTACACGGTCGGCACCATCGGCACGGTACTGCAGCTGCTGAAGCTGCCGGACGGCACGGTAAAGGTGCTTGTCGAAGGAGGACAGCGGGCGAGGATCCGGCGGTTCACCGACAATCCCCATTTCTTCCAGGTCTATGCCGACCCGCTCGAAGAGGTCGAGGAGGACCCCCAGGAACTGGAGGCGCTTGGCCGTGCGGTGGTCTCGCAGTTTGAGCAGTACATCAAGCTGAACAAGAAAATTCCGGCGGAGGTGCTGATCTCGATCAACCAGATCGAGGAGCCGAACAAGCTTGCCGACACCGTCGCCCAGCATCTGACGCTCAAGATCTCGGACAAACAGCAGCTGCTTGAAACCGAGAGCACGTTGGAGCGGCTCGAGCGCGTTTACGCGTTCATGGAAGGCGAGATCAGCGTCCTGCAGGTGGAAAAGCGTATCCGCAACCGCGTCAAGCGGCAGATGGAGAAGACCCAGCGCGAGTACTATCTGAACGAGCAGCTAAAGGCGATTCAGAAGGAACTGGGCGAGACCGAGGACGGTCGCGACGAGTTGTCGGAACTGGAATCGAAGATCCGCTCGGTCAAGCTCTCCAAGGAAGCCCGCGAGAAATCCGAAGCCGAGCTCAAGAAGCTTCGCTCGATGAGTCCCATGTCGGCGGAGGCCACCGTCGTCAGGAACTACCTCGACTGGCTACTGAACATTCCTTGGAAGAAGCCGACCAAGACCAAGCGCGACCTGAAGGTCGCGCACAAGGTCCTCGACGATGACCATTACGGGCTCGAGAAAGTGAAGGAGCGTATTCTCGAGTACCTTGCGGTGCAAAATCGGACCGACAAGGTCAAGGGTCCGATCCTGTGTTTGGTCGGACCGCCAGGCGTCGGCAAGACCTCTTTGGGCAAGTCGATCGCGCGCGCCACCGGGCGCAATTTCGTCCGCATGTCGCTCGGCGGCGTACGCGACGAAGCGGAAATCCGTGGTCATCGTCGAACCTATATCGGTTCGATGCCGGGCAAGATCGTCCAGGGAATGAAGAAGGCGAAATCTTCGAATCCCCTGTTCCTGCTCGACGAGATAGACAAGCTCGGCGCCGACTGGCGGGGAGATCCCTCGTCGGCCCTGCTGGAAGTGCTCGATCCCGAGCAGAACAGCACCTTCGCGGATCATTATCTCGAGGTCGACTACGACCTCTCCGACGTGATGTTCATCACGACGGCGAATACGTTGCGCATGCCGCAGCCTCTGCTCGACCGCATGGAGGTCATCCGGATTCCGGGATACACCGAGGATGAAAAGGTGCAGATCGCCGTTCGCTACCTCATTCCCAAGCAGATGAAGCAGAACGGTCTGAAGGAAGATGAGTGGAGCATTACCGAGGAAGCTCTGCGCGATCTGATCCGGTACTACACGCGCGAGGCAGGCGTTCGCAACCTCGAGCGCGAGATTGCCAGCCTGACGCGCAAGGCGATCAAGGAAATCCTGCTCAGCGAGGGCGACGAAAAGTCGGTCGAGGTGACGCCGGCGAGTCTCGACAAGTTCGCGGGTGTCCGCAAATACCGCTACGGTGAACTCGAGGAGAAGGACCTCGTCGGCGTCGTTACCGGTCTGGCTTGGACCGAGTTCGGCGGTGAACTGCTCACGATCGAGTCGGTAAGCGTCCCGGGCAAGGGACGGGTGCTGAAGACCGGAAAGCTGGGCGACGTGATGCAGGAGTCGGTCCAAGCGGCGGAGAGTTACGTCAAGAGCCGCGCCCCGTCCTTCGGCATCGAACCGCCGGTGTTCGGCAAGACCGACATCCACGTCCATGTGCCGGAAGGGGCGACGCCCAAGGACGGGCCGTCGGCCGGAACGGCCATGGTGACGTCGATCGTATCGGTGCTGACCGGCATTCCGGTCCGGCGCGACATTGCGATGACCGGGGAAATCACGCTTCGTGGCCGCGTGCTGCCGATCGGTGGCCTGAAAGAAAAGCTGCTTGCCGCATTGCGTGGTGGCATCAAGATCGTGCTGATTCCAAGCGACAATGTTAAGGATCTCGCCGAGATTCCTGACAACGTTAAGGAAAACCTTGAAATCGTAGCAGTCACGACGGTCGACCAAGTTCTAGAAAACGCACTGGTGGAACCGCTGACTGCGATCGAATGGAAGGCCGACGCGGAAACCGTTGCTCAGCAGGGCGAAACGGACGATCGGGGCACGCTGACGACCCACTAAGCGGCCGAAAAGACGACGAGAAATGGAAATTGGCGCCCCTGGACCCCTCCCGGGGCGTCATTTGTTGTGGAAAAGCGAGGATTTCTGCGGTTCTGGCGTTGACGGCCGATGGCAAACCCAAGTACACTCAGGCCCGTCTTCCGGAGACGACCTAACAAGCAATACGACCCACACCATTCCCTGTCCAGAAGGGGGTTCTGCAGTGAATAAGAATGATCTCATTTCGTCTGTCGCCAGTGAGTCCGGCCTTTCGAAGGCCGACGCCACGCGGGCGGTTGACGCAGTGTTCGATAGCATCACCAAGGCACTGAGGCGTGGCGATGACGTTCGCCTCGTCGGCTTTGGTACGTTCAACGTCATGCAGCGCAAGGCATCGATGGGGCGGAACCCGCGCACCGGGGCCCGTATCCATATTCCTGCGTCGAAGCAGCCGAAGTTCAAGGCCGGAAAGGGCCTCAAGGAAGCGGTCAACTGATCGTCCTTGACATAACGAAAACAGCCGGCCATTCGATTCTCGGATGGCCGGCTGTTGCTTTCTCAGTCATGCCGTCTTGTAATCGGTGAGGCGGGCGATTAGCTCAGTCGGGAGAGCGTCCGGTTTACACCCGGAAGGTCGGCGGTTCGAGCCCGTCATCGCCCACCACGCACCCGGGAGACGGCACAGGCTTCCGATCGCGAGGGATGGCGCTGGGGACCGTGCTTGACACTCGGACGGGCGCTGCAGTACATGGACGTTCCCGAGCCGATACGGGGGTGTAGCTCAGTTGGTTAGAGCGCCGGCCTGTCACGCCGGAGGCCGCGGGTTCGAGTCCCGTCACTCCCGCCACTAACAAGCCTCTGTAATTTGCTCCTCAAACCATGGCCTGTGGCGGTTGCCGACCGGGAACAGTCGGGGCATGAGAAACTCGGGCCGGCCTCTCGCCGATGGGCCATTCATGCGGCGCCGGCCAACTCCGGCGTAGTTGGCGGATGTCGATACAGACCGCTGAGATACAGACCGCTGAATGGTACGCGCGCCCGCGGGCGTCACCCGCCCCGCAGTGGCGGTACGATGGCCACCGCGTCGCCGGCCGAAAGGACGTGCCCAGCCCGCTTGTCGCGCGGAATGGTCGAGTCATTGACGACGATCAGATAAGAGCCTTCGCCCGGAATCCCCAGCTGGCGGAGCAGCCCCGCGACCGTCGTGCCCTCGGGAAGCTCGATATCCGCCCGCCCATCCTTCGCATCGGCGGGAAGGTAACGCGTGAGCAAACCGGACATCTTCAGTGCGATGATCATGCCTGCAATCAATTGAAGCGTGCGGTCGAGCCTTGGGCGCATTCGAGATAGGCATGCATGACGAGGTGCGGATCCTCCAGCAGCCTGTCTTTCCAGGTGCCCAGCGGTGTTCGTGTCTGTATCAAGCCGCGAAGGACACCGACGTGCTGTGTAAGACCGAGGGCGAGTGCCCCGACGAGCATGTCCTTGTCGAATTCCAGTCGGAGATAACGGAAAGCCTGTTCGTCGCAGGCGACGACCCGCTCGCCGCCGTCGACGCCGTCCCACAGGCCGTACGAGCTGGAGACAAGCCCAAGCGTATTGAGCACGTTCATCGCCAGGCTGCCGCGATACGGGGTGCGAATTCCGGCCATGTTCAACGCCGAGATACGACCGTGCTCGCTTGCCGTCGGCTGGATCGCATGGATCGCCTGGCTGCCCGTGGGGAATTCAGGTCCCTGCGCAACATCGCCCGCGGCGTAGATCCCTTCGACATTGGTCATCAGGGATCGGTCCACCAGGACTCCCGCATCCGTTGCGATACCGGAGCCGTCGAGGAAATCGAGGTTCGGCCGCACGCCGGTCGCGCAGACGACGAGGTGCGCGGTGAGCGTCTCCCCGTCGGCGAGCGCGAGGCGCAAACCCTCTCCGTGCTCCTCGATCGAGGATACGGATGTTCCCGTCAGCACCCGGACGTTCTTGGCTTCGCACCAGCGCTTGATCAGGGCGGCCCCCGTATCGTCCATCATGCGCGGCAGCATCCTGTCCGCCGTCTCGACAACCGTGAGCTCCACCTTCCGCGCCGCAAGCGCCTCGAGCACGATCAGGCCGATGAAACCGGCGCCGATCAGCACGACCTGCTTCCCGGCGACCGCCCGCGCGGCGATCCTTCGTGCATCCTCGAGCGTCCAGCAATTCTCGATGCCGGGCAGATCGATGCCGGTGATAGGCGGCCGGATCGCCCGAGAACCCGTTGCGATCAGCAGTCTGTCGAAGTGCAAGGTATCTCCGCTTGCGAGGGATACCGTGCGCTCGGACGGCCCGATCCCCGTCGCTCGGTCCTGCCTGAGCATGATGCCCGCACGATCGAAGTGCCGCATATCACGGCGCAGGTAAGTGCCTTGCTCGTCGACGTCCTCTGCGAGCAGATAGGGGATCGCCATCCGGGAATAGGGCGGAGGAGCCTCGTCGCCGACGAGCGTGACCGATCCGCCGGGATCGACACGTCGCAGCGTCTCGGCGGCGATGACGCCGGCCGGACCAGCGCCGAGCACGACGTGGTCCATCGGCCTACCGCTCCGCGAGGCCGAGACGCTGAAGCGTCTGTGTCGTGGGCTCGCCTTCCGCCGTCCAGCCGCGCAGGTCGTAGTATTCGGGCAGCATCTTCGTCAGTTCGTTGACGCGTCCCTTGGCGGTCCCTGACGGCGCGGGCTCCTCCAGCAAGCGCTTCGGCAACGTGTCATCCTTGGCCGTAATGCCCGCCTCGAGATTGAATAGTCGCTCGAGGTTCCAGATGCGTTCGCCGATTTCGACGAGCCGCTCCTCGGTCCAGTCGTCGCCTTCGCACGCTGCCGAGATCTGCTTCTGAAACTCGGTGACGCCCCACGCCGCCGTCGTAAACAGGCACAGGCCGGACGAATCGATCATCGCAATGCGATCCTGCGAATCCTTGCAGGGCTTCGCTTTGCCCTGGCCGGTCTGATCCTCCATGTCCTCCGCGAAGACGTCATGCTTGAGGTGGCAGGCACCACGGTTGCTGGTCACGAAGCCAAGTCCCATGCCTTGCAGGGCACGCGAATCGTAACCGGCGAATTCTTGGCCCTTGACATGCATGGCGATTTCCGGATGCCCGTACTTCTCGCACATGAGCCGCGATCCGAGACCGAGAACCTGACCGAATCCCTCGTATAGACCCGTCTTCTCCGCCATGGTCGTCAACGCTTCCGCATTGCCGAAATTCAGCGGCACGCCGTCCGTGTCCGCCTCGCTGATCACGCCCATCTCGAACAGCTCCATCGCCGCCGCCAGCGTGCCTCCGAACGAGATCGGGTCATAGCCGTGCTCGTTGGTCATGAAGCCGGCGTAGGTCAGCGCATCGATGTCGTCGACGCCGACCATGGGTCCGAACGCGAAGGCCGTCTCATACTCGAGACCACCCGACGCGTGTCGGTATTTCGGTTTGTTGACGATGGTGAAGTGCTTTTCGTTGATGTGCGCGATGCGGCCGCAGGCGATCGTGCAGCCGAAGCACGCTTTGTTCGTCAAGAGATTGCGATGTCCATCGGGTCCGACCCTCCGCATCGCCTTGGCGTTCACATTGTCGGCACCTTCGAACTGAACCTCGCGGAAATTCCGGGTCGGCAGGCCGCCGAAGGTCTGCATCGAGTCCATCATCGCGTTCGTGCCGTACTTCGTCAGACTCTTGCGGCCATCGCTCGCTGCCAGCAGTTCCTTCGTCTCGCGCACTGCCGCCATGAAAGCGGCCGGGTCCTTGACCCTGACGCCCTTCGTACCGTGTACCGCGATCGCCTTGAGGTTCTTCGATCCCATGACGGCACCGACGCCCGACCGGCCGGCGGCGCGATGCAGGTCGTTCACGATACAGGCGTAACGCACGCCCCGCTCACCGGCGACACCGATCGACGCAACCTTGAGCAGCGGGTTCTGATGCTTGGCCTTGAGAAGCTCTTCGGTGTGCCAGACCGTGGTGCCCCAGATCTCGTCGGCCGGCAGGATCTGGACATCGTCGTCGACGATATGGAGGTACACCGGCGTTGGCGATTTTCCTTCAACGATAAGAAGGTCGTATCCAGCATATTTCAGGTCGGCTCCGAACTTTCCACCGGAGTTGGAACAGGCGATCGCGTTGGTCAGCGGACCCTTGGTGATCACGGCATATCTGCCGCTCGTCGACGACATCGTGCCGGTCAGCGGCCCGGTTGCGAAGATCAGCACGTTTTCCGGGCCCATCGGGTCCGCCTTCGGGTTCATCAATTCGCTGAGATATTTCGTCGCCAAGCCGCGTTCGCCCAGGTAATCGTGCGCCCAATCCATGTTGAGCGGCTCGATGACGGAACGGGCCTCGGTCAGGTTCACGCGGAGAATCTGCCTTTGCCAACCCATATCGCTAACTCCTTCGCAGATCGTCGCGGGTCACGCGTCGGGCTGGCCGTGCGTCCGCACGGCCCAGTCGCGCATGCGGTCATAGCCCGTCCACGCCGCATCCACGTAGGTGATCGCCTCGGTCGGGCAGGCCTCGGCGCATTTGGGATCGCCACCGCACAGATCGCATTTGATGACCTTGCCGCTGTCGGGATTGTAATTGATCGTGCCGAACGGGCAGGCGATCGTGCAGACCTTGCAGCCAACGCAGACGGCCTCGTCCACTTCCATTGCACCGGTCGTCGCGTTCTTGCTGATCGCCTCGACCGGGCACGCGTGCATGCACCAGGCCTCAGCGCACTGGGTGCAGGTATATGGTATGGCGCGTGCGCCGTGCTCGAATTCGAAGATCTTGATCCGTGAGCGCGCGGGGTTGAAGGCCCCGGTATGTTCGAGCGAACACGCCATTTCGCACTGCAGACAGCTCGTGCATTTGGCGGGGTCGATCAGCAGCGATTTCTGCATCTTGCCTCCATGGCCGACGATCGCACGCCTGCGCCGGGAGAGTGGGGGCACGGGCCCGGTCTCGCCTCCGGTTTACGCAGCGTGTCGGTATGCGCTGGACGGTAGCAATTCGACGGCGTTGGTGCGAGTTGAATCTTGCCGTTTCAAGCCACGGCGCGGGCGCTGGGAGTCGGTCCGTTCGGCGTGGCAGCTGTGGCAGCGACCGTGGATCCGATCCGCAGGGGCGATCAGCGGAACACGGCATCGCCGAGTTCGTTCTTCTTGCCATCCCAGTCTTCCTTGGAGAGAACCTCCACCGCGTTCTGCCGGACCAGCCGCCGCAGGGCTCCCGAACGCTTTTCCTGGTAACGCGTGAGCTGCCCCGTTCCGGAGTAAACGATGACGTCAACGCCCGCTTCGACCGCGCTCAGCGCCGCGGTCGCACCGTCCGGGCTCATGATGGTCAGCACGCGAGCGCCGCCGTGCGTGAACCCATAGAGCCCGTAAAGGGTTACGGGTCCGCGCTTCTGCGACATTTGGCCGCGACCGGAGTCGAACGACGAAGCGTGCGCGTGTCCCGCGCCGTGGCGCCATTCGGCCGCCACGGGTGTCGCCCGCGGTTGTCAATTCCGAAGCGTCCGAATCGCTTTTGCACTGCAATAAAATCTCCGCGAACAGACGGGAAACAGGGCTGATTTGCCCTTTGCATCGGCGGCAACGAGTCCTATAGTGCCGCCGCCAACGGGTCCGGGGCAAGGACCCGACAAAGGGAAGGCCAAGAATATCTAGGGGCGATCGATGGACGATCTGCTGCGCGAATACCTGCCGATCCTGATCTTTCTCCTGGTCGCGATCGTCGTTTCAGGCGTGCTTCCTCTGTTGAGCTGGCTGATCGCGCGTCAGCGACCCGATCCGGAGAAGCTGTCGGCCTACGAGTGCGGGTTCGAGGCCTTCGAAGATGCCCGCCACCGGTTCGATGTCCGATTCTATCTGGTCGCCATCCTGTTCATCATCGTCGACCTCGATATCTCGTTGCTGTTTCCGTGGGCGGTGACGCTTCCGCACGGCGACATCGGCGTCTTCGGCTTCTGGTCGGCCGTGATATTCCTCGCCGTATTCGCCGTCGGCTTCATATACGAGTGGAAGATGGGAGGGTTGGAATGGGAGTAGGGACGACCGAACCGGGCGTCGTGCCGGCGGCCGACACGACGCCAGAGCAGCTCTCGCGCACGATCGGGAAGGAGCTCAACGAAAAAGGCTTCTTGATGACGTCGGCGGCCGGGGTGATCAACTGGGCCGCGAACTGGGCGCGGACCGGCTCGATGTGGCCGATGACTTTCGGGCTCGCCTGCTGTGCCATCGAGATGATCCAAGCCTACATGCCGCGTTACGATCTCGACCGCTTTGGCGTTGTGCCGCGCGGATCACCGCGGCAGTCCGACGTCATGATCGTCGCCGGAACGCTGACGAACAAAATGGCACCGGCCCTTCGCAAGGTCTACGACCAGATGGCCGAGCCGCGCTGGGTAATCTCAATGGGCTCGTGCGCAAACGGCGGCGGCTATTATCACTATTCCTACTCCGTTGTGCGTGGCTGCGACCGCATCGTGCCGGTCGACATCTATGTTCCCGGCTGTCCACCCACGGCCGAAGCGCTCATTTACGGCATTCTTCAGCTGCAGAAGAAGATCCGTCGAACCGAGACGATCATCCGTTAGGGGCCGGCCGCGGCGCATGAACCAGGCTCTTGCAGATCTTGGCGACTATATCGCCGGCCACCTGTCGGATGAACTCGACAGCCAGGGCTTGATCAACGACGAACTGGTCCTGGTAACGAGGCCGGAATCGCTGCCGCGGGTCATGCGGTTCCTGCGCGACGATTCGCAGTGCCTGTTCAAGATGCTCTTGGATATCTGCGGCGTCGACTATCCGGAGCGCGAGAAGCGTTTCGAGGTCGTCTACAACCTGCTCAGCCTCGGGCACAACCAGCGCGTCCGCGTGAAGGTCTGCGTTGCCGAGGACGAGCCGGTACCGTCGGTCACCGCGCTGTATCCGACGGCAGGCTGGTTCGAGCGCGAGACATGGGACCTGTACGGGGTGTTCTTCAGCGGCCATCCCGATCTGCGCCGAATTCTCACCGATTACGGATTCGAAGGACATCCCCTGCGCAAGGATTTCCCGCTCACCGGCTATGTCGAGGTGCGCTACGACGAGGAGCAGCAGCGTGTTGTCTACGAGCCTGTGCGTTTGACGCAGGAATTTCGCAGCTTCGACTTCCTCAGCCCGTGGGAGGGAATGACGCAACAGCTGCCCGGTGACGAAAAGGCGGAGCAGAAGGCCGAAGAGCAGGCCGAAGGGGAGGGCGCGTGATGGCCGCCGAAAGTCACATCAAGAACCTAACCGTCAATTTCGGGCCGCAACACCCGGCAGCGCACGGCGTGCTGCGCATGGTCATGGAAATGGACGGCGAGGTCATCGAACGCGTCGACCCGCACATCGGCCTGCTTCACCGGGGGACCGAGAAGCTCATCGAGTACAAGACCTACCTGCAGGCGATTCCTTATTTCGACCGACTCGATTACGTCTCGCCGATGAGCCTCGAGCACGCCTTTGTGCTCGGCGTCGAGAAGCTGCTTAAATTGAAAGTACCGCCGCGGGCGCAGTATATACGCGTCCTGTTCGACGAGATCACACGCATCCTCAACCATCTTCTCAACGTGCCAGCGTTCGTCATGGATGTCGGCGGGATTACGCCGATGCTGTGGGGTTTCGAGCAGCGCGAGCACCTGATGGGTTTCTATGAGCGGGTCTCGGGGGCGCGCATGCACGCGGCCTACTACCGGGTCGGCGGCGTACACCAGGACATGCCCGCGGGGCTTGCGGACGATATCCACGCTTGGGCCGACAAGACGTTTCCCGCGTTCATCGACGACATGGAAACGCTGGTCACCGAGAACCGCATCTTCAAGCAGCGCTCGGTCGACATCGGCGTGATTTCGGCCGAGGACGCGATTGCATGGGGTTTTACCGGGCCGATGCTTCGAGCCTCGGGGGTCCCGTGGGATCTGCGTAAGGCGCAACCCTACGACGCCTATGCCGACATGGATTTCGACATACCGATCGGCAAGCACGGCGACGTCTATGATCGGTATCTGGTTCGCGTCGAGGAGATGCGCCAGAGCTTGCGCATCATCAAGCAGGCGATCGAGAAGATGCCCGACGGCCCGGTGATGACGCAGGACGGCAAGGTCGCGCCGCCGCCGAGAGGCGAGATGAAGCGCTCGATGGAGGCGCTCATCCATCACTTCAAGCTGTACACCGAGGGCTTTCATGTCCCGGCCGGTGAGACCTATACGGCGGTCGAGGCGCCGAAGGGCGAGTTCGGCGTGTATCTTGTCGCGGATGGCACGAACCGGCCCTATCGCTGCAAGATCCGCGCACCCGGCTTCGTCCATTTGCAGGCGATGGACGTCCTCTGCAAGGGGCACATGCTGGCCGATTCGGTCTCTATTCTCGGCTGCATGGACGTCGTTTTCGGTGAGATCGACCGCTGAGGCGGGTCAGGGAACGCACTATCAATGAGCGAGCATTTCGAGTTCACGTCCGAGAACAAGGAACGGGTGAAGCAGTTCGTTGGGCGCTATCCCGAGGGGCGGCAGCAGAGCGCGGTCATGCCGCTGCTCGATCTCGCCCAGCGCCAGAACGGCGGCTGGCTTCCCGAGGGCGCCGTCGAGGCGATCGCGGAAATCCTGCAGATGCCGCCGATCCGCGTGCTCGAGGTCGCGACCTTCTACTCGATGTACAAGCTGAAGCCGGTCGGGCGTCGGCTGGTCAACGTCTGCACGACGACCCCATGCTGGCTGCGCGGGTCCGAGCAGATCGTCACGGCGTGCGAACAGGCGCTCGGAATCAAGCTGGGCGAGACGACCCCGGACGGGGAGTTCACGCTTGGCGAGGTTGAATGTCTGGGCGCCTGCGTCAATGCGCCCGTCGTGCAGATCGCGGACGATTATTTCGAGGATCTCGATGCCGCGTCGATCGCGCGGGTTATCGAAGCCCTGAAGCGCGGCGAGACCCCGCCACCGGGTTCGCAGACGGGCCGCCAGAGTTCGGCGCCCGAAGGCGGCCCGCAGGTGCTGACCGGCGCAGTGAAGGCGCCGAAGAAGAAGGCGCCGCCCAAGGAAGTTGCTCCCGCAGGCAAAAAGGCGAAGGCGCCGCCCGAGGAAGATGCCCCCGCAGGCGAACAGGCGAAGGCGCCGCCCGAGGAAGATGCCCCCGCAGGCGAACAGGCGGAGGCGCCGCCCGAGGAAGATGTCCCTGCAGGTAAAAAGGCGAAGGCGCCACCCGAGGAAGATGCCCCTGCAGGCGACCAGGCGAAGGCGCCGCCCGAGGAAGATGCCCCTGCAGGCGAACAGGCGGAGGCGCCGCCCGAGGAAGATGTCCCCTCAGGCAAAAAGGC